>JBBKXO010000276.1:0-7479 GCA_037969525.1 Burkholderiales bacterium
TTGAAGCGCGAACACCTGAGTCGCAAGCAGGATTGGGGCGGATTTGCCGGCTACGACCGCTGGTTCGCGCAGCCGCTGGGCAATGCGCACCTCGCATCGGTGTCGATCTACACCCAGCAGGTGCCGGCATTCCAGGCGCTGTTGGCGGCCGAGGGCGGTGACTTGCCGCGTTTTTATGCGGCGGTACGCGAACTGGCGGTCCTGCCAGTGGCGGAGCGCAAGGCGCGACTCGCGGCGCTGGCGCCATTGTTATAATTTGCGGGCAGCAATACACAGTACGCAGTCATAGCATCGCAGCAGTAGTATCAACAAGACTCACCGGGGATATGCCATGAAACTCACCAGCACCAGCTTCGGCGACAACCAGCCCATACCGGTTGAGTATGCATTTTGCGCGCCGGATGCCAAGACACACTGCACGCTGAGCGACAACCGCAATCCGCAGCTGGCGTGGAGCGGGGTGCCTGCCGGCGCCAGATCACTGGTGCTGATCTGCCACGATTACGACGTGCCGTCCAAACCCGACGACGTCAATCAGGAAGGGCGTGAGGTGCCGGCCGAGTTACCGCGCATCGATTTTTTCCACTGGGTGCTGGTCGATCTGAACCCGCAGGTGGGCAGCATTGCCGCCGGTGAATTTTCCGACGAGGTCACCGTGCGCGGCAAGGGCGGCCCGCTGGGTCCGCACGACTCGCGCCAGGGCATCAATGACTACACGGCGTGGTTTTCCGGCGACAAGGACATGTCGGGGGAATATTTCGGTTACGACGGGCCGTGCCCGCCGTGGAACGACAGTATCCTGCACCATTATGTATTCACCCTGTACGCCCTGGATGTCGAAAAATGCGCGGTCGAAGGCCATTTCAGCGGCGCCGATGTGCGCAAGGCGATCGCCGGTCACGTGCTGGCCGAAGCGAAGCTGACCGGGATTTACACGCTCAACCCGTACGTAAAAATTTGATCATTCGCCCAATCAACAGCAAGGCCGGTGACCGCCGGCCTTTTTGTTTCAAGAGCTTAAAAGCAGCCACAGAGGTCACAGAGGCCACAGAGGGAACTTGGTGCAGAGTCGCTGCTTTGGCTTCCGGTGCTGCTGCCTATGTATTGAGCCACATCCAGAAGTTATCCAATACCTGTGAGCAGGCGCTGGATAGGCTTTGACCCGGTTTGTTTTCCTCTGTGATCTCTGTGACCTCTGTGGCTAAGGTTTTTGAATTGTGAAACCCCGCACCCCCGAAGAAATCGAACAGCGCCTGCGCAATCTGCCGCGGCCAACCTACCCCGACGACCTGCCGGTGGTGGCAAAGCGCGCGGACATCGCGCGCGCGATTGCCGATAACCAGGTGGTCATCGTCTGCGGCGAGACCGGCTCGGGCAAAACCACGCAGCTGCCGAAAATCTGCCTGGAGCTGCAGCGCGGTGTGCACGGCCTGATCGGCCACACCCAGCCGCGGCGCATAGCCGCGCGCACTGTGGCCACGCGCATTGCGCAGGAACTCAAAAGTCCGCTGGGCCACACCGTCGGCTACAAGGTGCGCTTCGCCGACAAGCTGTCGGCGAACACCTACATCAAGCTGATGACCGACGGCATCCTGCTCGCCGAAACCCAGGGTGACCGCGAACTGCGCGCCTATGACACGCTGATCATCGACGAGGCGCACGAGCGCAGCCTGAACATCGATTTCCTGCTGGGTTTCCTCAAACGGCTGATGCCGCGCCGGCCTGATCTCAAGATCATCGTCACCTCGGCCACCATCGATGCCGGGCGCTTCGCACAGCATTTCGCGATCGACGGCAAACCGGCGCCGGTGATCGAAGTCTCCGGCCGCACCTATCCGGTGGAAGTGCGCTACCACCCCATGGCCGATGATGAAAAGGATACCGACGACGCCATCGTCGAAGCTGTAGCCGAACTGTGGCGCGAACGCGCCGGGGGCGACGTGCTGGTGTTTCTGCCCGGCGAGCGCGAGATTCGCGAGACTGCCGAAGCATTGCGCAAGCACCATCCCAAGGGTGCGGAGATTTTGCCTTTGTATGCGCGGCTGTCGTTCGAAGATCAGGACCGCGTATTCAAATCCGGCGGTGCGCGGCGCATCGTGCTCGCCACCAACGTGGCCGAGACCTCGCTGACCGTGCCGGGCATCCATTACGTCGTCGATGCCGGGCTGGCGCGCATCAATCGCTACAGCTATCGCAACAAGGTCGAGCAACTGCAGATCGAAAAAATCTCGCGTGCTTCGGCCAACCAGCGTGCCGGGCGTTGCGGTCGCGTCGCCGCCGGCGTGGCGATCCGGCTGTATGCCGAAGACGATTACAACGCGCGACCTGAATACACCGAGCCGGAAATCCTGCGCTCGTCGCTGGCGCACGTGATCCTGCGCATGAAGGCGCTGCGCATCGGTGACGTTGAGGATTTTCCGTTTCTCGAGGCGCCGACACCGCGCATGATCGCCGATGGCTACCAGTTACTGGCCGAACTGGGCGCGGTCGATGCGGAGCGGGCGCTGACTCCCGTCGGCTGGCAACTGGCCAAATTCCCCATTGATCCGCGCATTGCACGCATGATCATCGCCGCGAAACAGGAGAGCTGCCTGCACGAAGTGCTGATCATCGCATCCGCCTTGTCGGTGCAGGATCCGCGCGAGCGGCCGTTCGACCGCGCCGAGGCCGCGGACCGCGCGCATGCACAGTTCGCCGACGACAAGTCGGATTTCTCCGGCTACCTCAAGCTGTGGGACTTTTTCAGCGAAACCATCAAGCACAAGAAATCCAACCGCAAGCTGGCCGAGGACCTCGCCGAGCAGTTCCTGTCGCAACGCCGGCTGCGCGAATGGCGCGACATCCACAGCCAGCTCGCCGCGCTGGTCGCTGAACTCGGCATGCAGGTCAACACCACGCCGGGCACTTTTGAGCAGATCCACCGCGCGTTGCTCGCCGGCCTGCTCGGCAACATCGGTTTCAAAAACGATGAAGGCGAGTATCTGGGTGGGCGCGGCATCAAGTTCGCGATTTTCCCCGGCTCGGGACTGCGCAAGGCGCAGCCGAAATGGGTGATGGCCGGCGAACTGGTCGATACCGCGCGGCTATATGCGCGCTCGGTGGCGCGCATCGAACCGGAATGGATAGAACCGCTGGCGCGTGACCTGGTGGAGCGCCATTATTTTGATCCGCACTGGGAGCGCGAACGCGCGATGGTCACCGCATTCGAGCGCGTCACGCTCTACGGCATCACCATCGTGCCCAAGCGCCGCGTGCATTACGGCGCGATCAATCCGAAGGAGTCGCGCGAGATTTTCATCCGCCAGGCACTGGTGGCGGGCGACTACGCCACGCAGGCGAAATTCATCCAGAGCAACCAGCGGCTGATCAAGGAGGTGCAGGAGCTTGAGCACAAGGCGCGCAAGCGCGACGTGCTGGTCAGCGACGAAGTCATCTACGCCTTCTATGACGCGCTGATTCCGCAGGACATCGTCAATGGTGCTGGCTTTGAGAAGTGGCGCCGCGATGTCGAGCAGCAAAACGCCGCGCACCTGCTGCTGACGCGCGACTACCTGATGCGCCACGCCGCCGAGGACATCACCGAGGCGCAGTTTCCGGACAGCATGCTGGTGGGTAAAAGTGCGGGAGAAATCGACGTGCAGCTCAAGTACCGTTTCGATCCCGGCCATGCGCTGGACGGCATCACCGTGACGGTGCCGCTGGCGCTGCTCAACAAGCTCGACGCCGACAGCTTCGACTGGCTGGTGCCGGGGATGATCCGCGACAAGGTCGCCTACGCCTTCAAGGCGCTGCCCAAAAACTGGCGCCGGCACCTGACGCCGCCGACCGAACACATCACCCGGTTTCTCGAAACCGAGGGTACGGCGCAGGGTACTTTTGCCGACGCCGTTGCGCGCTACGCCTCGCGCGCGGCCGGTGCGCCGCTGGCGCGCGATGACGCCGCGGCGATCGAGTTTCCGCCACACCTGCGTTGTAATTACCGCGTGGTCGATGAATCGGGCCGCGAACTGGCGACTGGCCGCGATCTCGCTGCGCTCAAAGCACAGCTCGGCGAAGCCGCGCAACTGACGTTTGGCGCCAGCAGTGCCACCACCGGCATCGAACGCAAGGACATCCGTGCCTGGGATTTCGGCGATCTGCCGCAGACCATCACTTTCACCCGCGCCGGCCGCCAGATCACCGGTTACCCGGCGCTGGTGGACGAGGGCGACAGTGTGGCGATCCAGCTGTTCGATGTGGCTGGCGCTGCCGACGAGGCGATGCGCGCCGGCATCGTGCGGCTGACGCGGCTGGTGCTGAAAGAGCAACTGCGCCAGCTTGATAAAAACCTGCGCGGCTTTGAACAGGCGGCGCTGCAACTGCGCACCATCGCCAATGTCGATGAACTGCGCGCCGATCTGGTTGCGGCCATCTGCGACCGTGCCTTCATCGGCGACGACGATCTGCCGCGGGGATTAAAAGCATTTGAGGACCAGGTCAAGCGCGCGCGCACCCGCTTGCCGGCGGTGAACGAAGGCGCGTGCCGGATGTTTGCGACCATCGCCGCGGAGCATCATCAACTGGCATTGGCGCTGGGTGCTGCCAAAGGTCAGGTCGCGCGTGCCGCGAACGACATCCAGGCGCAAAGCCAGCGCCTGATCTACAAGGGATTTTTCAGGGCGACGCCGTGGCCGCAGTTGACCCATCTGCCGCGGTACCTGCAGGCCATGCGCATGCGCATTGTAAAGTTTCCTGCCAATGCCGAGCGCGATGCCAAGCACGCGGCGAGCATTGCCCAGCTCTGGGGGCGTTACGAAATGCGCCTCGATTTGCAGAAAAAAGCCGGTGCTGTCGATCCGCGGCTGGCCGAATTCAGATGGCAGATAGAAGAGCTGCGCGTCTCGCTCTATGCGCAGGAACTGAAGACCCCGTACCCGGTGTCGTACAAGCGGCTCGAAAAACTGTGGAGCGCAATGGGGTAGTGTGTGTTGATCTAAGGTATTCCCGGAGCAAGGAATATGCGTTCAATTACACTGTCATGGAATCTTTTTGAAATGGAATCAGGATGAAAGACACACCCCGTGAAATGCCGCTGCTGTTTACGCCGATCAAGCTGCGCTCGGTGGTTGCGCGCAATCGCATCGTGTCCTCACCGATGTGCCAGTACTTATCGGACGACGGCGGCCCGGGTGAGTGGCAGCTGGTGAATTTCGGGCGTTTTGCCATGGGCGGATGCGGCATAGTCTTCGGTGAAGAATCCGCCGTGGAGGCGCGTGGCCGGAAAACGCATCATTGCGCGGGTATCTATCGCGACAGCCACATTCCCGCCTACCGGCGCATCAACGATTTCATCAAGTCGCTCGGTGCCGTGCCCGCCATACAGTTGGGTCACTGCGGCCGGCGCGCGTCCCAGCATGGGCCGTTGAAAGACCGCGCCTCGCTGACCGAGGCCGAGCAACCCTGGCAGGGCATTGCGCCCAGCCCCTTGCCGCCGACGCCGGACGGCGCGATTCCGCGCGAGATGGATCTGAGCGATATTCGTACGACCATCGCTGCCTGGCGTGAGGCCACGCAACGATCAGTTGATGCCGGCTACGAAATCTGCGAGATCCACGGCGCCCATGGCTACCTGATCCATCAGTTTTTATCCCCGATGTCGAACCGGCGCACCGATGCCTACGGCGGCAGCCTTGAGAATCGCATGCGCTACGCGCTCGAAGTCGTTGATGCCGTGCGCGACGTGTGGCCGAAAGAACTGCCGCTTTTTTTTCGCATCTCGGCCGTCGAAGGTCCCGGCGGCGTATGGGGTCTCGACGAGACGCTTACGCTGGTGCGTGAACTCAAGCAGCACGGCGTGGACGTGGTTGATTGCTCTTCCGGTGGCATTGGCGGCGATGGCGCGATGCCCGCGATTCCCAGGGTGCCGGGATTTCAGGCGGGTTACGCGCGCGAGATCAGGCGTGAGACGGGCCTTCCCACCATTGCTGTCGGCATGATCACCGAGGCGAGCCATGCCGAGTCGATCCTGCGCGAGGGGCATGCCGATCTGGTCGCGCTGGCACGCGGGTTGATGGACAACCCCAATTGGCCGCTGCACGCGGCACGTGAACTCGGATATGCCGATCCTCTGGGGCTGGTCCATGAGCGCGAAGCGCAGCGCCTGCGCTTGCGCGAGCAGCACAGCAAAGAGTATCCGCAGGGCAGCGCGGTCGACATTCCGTTTGGCACCGATGAGCAGGTTGCCTATTCCTGGTCGGCGGGAATTGCTGGCACGAGGGCCGGCCCGAAGGGTCGCCGTTAGTGTTGCACCATTCGATGGGCGCGACGGCGACGTTGGACCTGGCCAGTGTGGCTCGCCGGCGTTACAGCCGTCGATAGAGTGCGCTAGGGCCGCTGCACTCGTGGTTTCGTGTCCACCGTGGTTTTAGAGGTGCCGAATATCCAGGCGATGGCGACCCCGGCTGCGAAGTACTGCCGGTCTTTCACCAGCGGACTGTTTTCGAATACCGCGCCGCGCAAGGTATCCGCCCTGATGAAGCCGCCCACCCAGAAGTCCCGATAACGTTTGCTAAGGGAGGTGGTCAGCTGCACGCCGGCATAACCTTCACGCGCCATATAGGCGGGTCGGGTTGCAGTGGCGTATGCGGGATCGACGGCGTAGAAGTAACGGTTGTAGCGGGTGTTGGCAAAGAGCGGGCCGCCCATCAACCCGAAGTTCCAGCCCTGATGGCCCAGTACATTTTCGACATCGAGATTGAGATTGGGCTGAAATACCCAACCCTGATGATTGAAGTGAGTGAAATCGGTGGCGAATACGGCGCGCAGCGGCAGGCGCAATTCCAGTCTGCGCGGGGCATCCCGTGCACCCCACAGCGAGAAGTTCAGTGTGGGGCCGACTTCCACCGTGGGATCAAGATCAGGCATGCCGCGTCGTGCGACGTTGTCTTCGCTGTCGACCGGGATTGAGCCATTGACATTGATATTCAGTTCGGTGCGTTCGCTCTGGTAGAACAGACTGCGCAATCCCTTCTCATCGGCGCGCAGGTATTCGCCGCGGTACACCACATACGGAAACGGCAGCACTGTGGTTCGCCGTTGATCCGATCCGCGATAATCAGGGAAGTTGAGCACGGCAAGGCCGGCACCAACTTCCCATAGCGGCGCCTCTGCGGCCCGGACGGGGCCGGCCGCCAGCAGCACGGCGCACAGGCTCGCGGTGTTGATCAGTATTTTTAGTGTTTCCCGATGCATACGCACTCCACTTTCATGAATAAATCCGCATTGCAAAATCCTGCAGGCGTATGGTCGCCCAGTGCATGCGCCGCCGAAGATCGCTGCATTGCAGCGGCGAACATCGGGTGGGACGACAGGTGGAGTATCGGCTATTGGCGGGGCGGATGTGGCAGGACATGGCCATGGTGTGCATTTAGAAGTAGGCGTCGCCCGGGTGTCGAGATTAAAATTTAATAAAAACAATTACTTATGTGTATCCCGGGAAAT
>JBBKXO010000277.1:0-3842 GCA_037969525.1 Burkholderiales bacterium
TCCATGTGCAGCACGTCGAGCAGCAGCAGCCGACCGGTCAGGGGTTGTCCGATGCCGGCGAGGATTTTCAAGGCCTCAGCCGCCTGCATCGATCCAATGATGCCCACCAGCGGTGCGAATACACCCATCACCGCACAACGCACGTCTTCGTTTTCACCGTCTTCCGGAAACAGGCAGGCATAGCAGGGCGAATCCGCGTCGCGCAGGTCGAAAACGGTGATCTGGCCGTCGAAACGTATGCCAGCTCCGGACACCAGCGGTTTGCGCAATTTGACGCAGGCGCGGTTGACATCATGGCGTGTGGCGAAATTGTCGCTGCCGTCAAGCACGATATCGGCAGCAGCAACCAGTGCTTCCAGTTGTTCGCCTTCCACCCGTTCAGCGACGGTGTTGACGTTGGTGCGGGGATTGATCTCGCGCAGCGTGTCGCGTGCAGAGTCGACTTTGCGCATACCGATGGCTGCCTCGCGGTGCACGATCTGGCGCTGCAGGTTGGTCAGGTCAACGACGTCGCCGTCGCACAGCGTCAGTGTGCCGACCCCCGCCGACGCCAGGTACAGGGCCGCGGGTGATCCCAGGCCGCCGGCACCGATGAGCAGTGCATGCGCCTCGAGCAGACGTTGCTGGCCCTCGATACCGAGCTCCGGCAGCAGGATGTGGCGGCTGTAACGCAGCAATTGGTCGTCATTCATGGCGTCAATTTAACGTTTGCGTGCGGCCAAAACAACAACGCCCGGCGTTGCCGGGCGTTGCATCCACTGATAAGTGCGATTAGTTGACCTTGGAACCGCTGCGGGTCTTCAGGAACGCAACAGCCTGGTTGAGTTCGTAGTCATTGGGCGATACGATTTCGCCGGGTGCCGGACGCAGGGTTTTCTCGTCGACTACGGTGGGGCGCGGAGCCGGCGTGAACTGGTATTTCTCGGCAGACTTTGCAGCCGCTGCCGCTTTGTCCGTGGGTATTTCGCCCGCGGTGCTCTCAAGATGCTTGGTCAGATCCGATTCGCGCAGTTTCAGCGCCGCGCGGTCGGTCACGCCATCATCCAGCGGAATGTCTGGCGTGATGCCCTTGGCCTGGATCGAACGTCCCTTGGGCGTGTAGTAACGCGCCGTGGTCAGTTTGATCGCAGTGTTGTTGCCCAGTGGCAGTATGGTCTGGACCGAACCTTTGCCAAAAGTCTGCTGACCCATGACGACGGCACGGTCATGGTCCTGCAGTGCTCCGGCGACGATTTCGGATGCTGACGCGGAGCCGCCGTTGACCAGCACGACCATGGGTACAGTTCTGGCACCGGCCGGCAGGCGTTTGAGGAAATCCTCCTTGTTACGACCCCGCAGATAATGTTCCGGACTGGCGTTGAGTTTCATCTTGGCGTCATCAGTGCGGCCGTCGGTGTACACCACCAGTGCGTCCTTGGGCAGGAACGCGGCTGATACTGCGACGGCACCATTGAGCAGTCCACCCGGATCATTCCGGAGATCGAGCACCATGCCTTTCATCGGCCCCTGGTTTTCCTTGAACATGTTTTCGATCGCACGCGCCAGGGTTTCGCCGGTGTGTTCCTGGAACTGAGACACGCGAACATAGGCATAGCCCGGTTCCAGCAATTTGGATTTGACGCTCTGGATCTTGATGATGGCGCGGGTCAGCGTCACCACGAGCGGCTTGGGGTCGCCCTTGCGCACGATGGTCAGCACGATCTGGGTATTGGGTTTGCCGCGCATCCGCTTGACGGCATCATTGAGCGTCATGCCCTTGACCGAGGTATCGTCCAGCTTGACGATCAGGTCACCGGCCTTGACGCCGGCACGTGAAGCCGGCGAATCATCAATCGGCGAAACGACGCGGACAAACCCGTCTTCCATGCTGACTTCAATGCCCAGGCCGCCGAATTCGCCCTGGGTGCCGACCTGCATTTCCTTGAAGGCTTCCTGGTCGAGATAAGCGGAATGCGGATCGAGCCCGGTCAGCATGCCGTTGATGGCCTCGGTGATCAGCTTCTTGTCTTCAACCTCTTCGACATAGTCGCTTTTGACGCGGCCAAATACTTCAGTGAAGGCGCGCAACTCCTCGATCGGCAGCGGCCGCGGCAGCGCTGCAGCCTCACGCTGGGCTATGGCGGAATAATTAAGGCTGATCGCAACGCCGATAAGGACGCCGGCGATGATCAGGCCGAACTGATTGAATTTGCTGCGCATTTGATGCTCCTGCCGCCAACTGCGGCATATGTGACTATCTTGGGTTTCTGCTAATGTAAGTAAGGGCTAACGTAACTTAACCCAGGCCAGCGGGTCAAAAGGCTTACCTTCGTGACGCATCTCAAAGTATAAACCCGATTCTGCATTGCCGCCGCTGCTGCCCACGGTGGCGATGGTTTCGCCCCCGCGTATGACTTCTCCCACTTGTTTCAGCAAGGCCTCAGCGTTTGCATACAGCGTCATGTAGTTTTCACCATGATCGACGATCAGCAGGTTGCCGAAACCACGCAGCCAGTCCGCATATACGACACGCCCCCCGGCCACGGCACGCACGTTTTCGCCGGTTTTGGCGGCAATGAACAGTCCCTTCCAGGTCAGTCCGCCATCCTGACGTGGACCACCAAACCGGCTGCCAAGTTCCCCGCGCACCGGTAGCGCCAGCAGTCCGCGCAGAGCGCTGAACGGACTGTCGCCTCCCTTCCCGGAGGGGACGGACTCAGTACGGGTGCGCCCGCCAGCCGCCGGCCTGCGCACGACCTTCGCCAGTTGATCAACCAGCCGCGACAGCCGGCTTTCATTGTTTTGCATACCGCGGATCTGGCGCTGACTGGTGCTGATGTCCTGCGATATCCGTGACAGTACTTTGGCGCGTGCGTGCTTTTGCTGCTCCAGGCGCTTTTTCTGGGCCACCTGTCCGGCCGCAATTTGGGCGAGGGCGGAGACTTCTATGGCCATTTCGTCCTTGAGGCGGTCAATCTCGCGAAGATTGGCGCGCAGGCCGTCCACGAACTGAGCGCGGGCGCGGGCGATATAAGCCAGGTAGTGCAACTGGCGCGCCATTTCGTTGGGATCCTCGCGGCTCAATACCAGGCGCAGTGCCTCGGGCTGGCCCTGCCGGTATTGCTGGCGCAGCATGCTGCCCAGTAATTCCTGCTGGGCGCGCAACGCATTGCCGGTTTCCAGAGACGACTTGCGCAGCGCGCCGAGGTGGGCGCTGGTTGTGCGGGACTGGCGATTCAGCTCATGCAGCTCGCGATTGGCTTCGGAGATCGCCTTTTCGGATTCGCGCAGCGCGTCCGCCGCCTCGTTTTTGGTTTCTTCGTCGGCCGTGAGTTTTTTCTGCAACGCCGTGATGCGTCCGCGCAAATCGCGCAGGTCGTCTTGTGCCTGGGTGGCGGTTGCCGCGCCGTATGCCCCCGGGCTCAGTGCCAGCAGCAGTGATGGCAGGAGCAGTGGAAGCAACAGGTAATTGGCGCGGGTCACGCAAACTCGAGCAGTGACCGCCCCGTCATGGCTGCGGGCTGGGGCAGGCCCATGATCGCGAGCAGGGTGGGAGCGACATCCTGCAGCGCGCCGCCTGCGGCGACGTGGGCCTTGCGCCCGATGTAGAGCAGCGGCACCAGGTTGAGCGTGTGAGCCGTATGCGGTTGCTGCGACTTCTCATCACGCATGGTTTCCGCATTGCCGTGATCCGCGGTGATCAGCACTTCGCCGCCGGTTTCGCGCATGGCGTCGACCACCCGCCCGATACATTCGTCCAGCACTTCGATGGCGCGGGTTGCAGCGGCAAGGTTCCCGGTGTGTCCCACCATATCGCCATTGGCATAGTTGCAGACTATGGCGTCGTAGCGGCGAGACTGGAT
>JBBKXO010000278.1:0-5645 GCA_037969525.1 Burkholderiales bacterium
GTTTGGCATCCTTGAGGCCGTCCACCTGTTTCCGGCGAAAAGCCTCCAGTGATTTGGGTGCGGTGGTGTAGTGGCCGTGGCAATCGATGATCATGTGCTTGGATCCAATGCGATAGGTTCAATGCAGTGTGCCAAAAAAAAGACTGCGCGGCTATTGCCGCGCAGTCAGATGACGTAAAGCGTTGTTCGGTATTGATATCAGTTCGTCTGATACAGGCCCGCCGCCTTGATGACTTTCTCCCACTTGGCTTTCTCGGACCTGATGTAGGCCCCAAACGCATCCGGTGTGCTCGGCGCGGTGTCCAGGCCCTGCTTGAACAGGAATTCCTTGACGTCGAGCAGGCCGAGTACGGCAACGACTTCCTTGTTCAGCCGGTTAATGATGTCGCGCGGGGTTTTTGCAGGGACCAATATGCCGTACCAGTTGTTGGCTTCGAATCCCTTGAGGCCGGCTTCGGCGATGGTCGGCAGTTCAGGTACCAGCGCCGAGCGGGTTGCCGTAGAGACGGCAAGTGCGCGCAGCCGTCCGGACTTGATGTGCGGCATCGCACTAGCTGCGGTTGCGATGATCAGGTCAATGTTGCCTGCAACGAGGTCGACGATCGACGGTCCGCCGCCCTTGTAGGGCACGTGTACGATTTTTGTACCAGCCTGCAGGTTGAACAATTCCAGTGCCAGATGTCCGGCGCCACCGACGCCTGAGGATCCGCCGTTCAGCGGCTTGGTTTTGGCCAGCGCAATGAGTTCCTTGACGTTTTTGGCGGGAACCGAAGGATGCACGACCAGGATGTTGGTGGAGTCGACCGCGCGTGAAACCGGCAGCACATCCGTCAGTGGATCAAACTGCAGTTTCTTGTACAACGACGGATTGATTGCCAGTGCGGCGATGGTGCCCATGAGTATCGTATGGCCGTCCGGATTGGCTTTTGCCGTCAATTCCGTGGCGATGTTGCCCGCAGCACCGGGGCGGTTGTCGATAATAATCTGCTGACCGAGACGCTCACCGAGCTTGGCGCCCATGGCGCGCGCAGTAGTATCGGTGCCGCCGCCGGGAGCAAAGCCCACCAGCATGCGTATCGGTTTGGTCGGTTGCCATTCGGCTGCCGTGGCGTGCGACGCCAGTGCTGTCAGTGCGGCGCAGGACAACAGCCGCAGAATTTGTTGCGTAGTCATCGATATTCCTCTTTTTTCTGGTGATGCTGAGCTAGGCCGCCGTACGTGCGGCGGATTTTTTGGATTTGCGGCCGGCAGCGAGTTTCGCTGCCAGTGAAAATGCACTGGTCATTGCGCCGGGATCGGCCTTCCCGGTTCCGACGATGTCGTAGGCGGTGCCGTGCGCGGGGGTGGTAAATACCGTTTTCAGTCCGGCGGTGACGGTGACGCCTTTGTTGAAGCCGAGCAGCTTGGTCGCGATCTGGCCCTGGTCGTGGTACATCATCACCACACCGTCGAATTCTTTTTTCAGTGCTTTCAGGAAGATTACGTCGGAGGAGATCGGTCCCTGGCAGTCGATGCCTGCGGCGCGCAGTTTATCCACTGTGGGGCGGATGATGCGGATTTCCTCGTCGCCGAACAGGCCGTTTTCGCCATTGTGCGGATTGAGGGCGGCAACGCCGATGCGCGGATTCGCGCAGCCCGCAGCGCGCAGCGAGTCGTCGGCGAGGTGGATGGCCGAAGTGATGCGTTCCGGCGTCACCAGGTTGACAGCCTCGCGCAGTGCGACATGCGAAGTCACGCGGAAAGTGCTGAACTGATCAATGACGTTCATTTCACCGAAGAAACCGCTGTGGTTGGTGAGCTTGGCGAACATCTGGTGCTCGTCGTTGAATTTCCAGCCGCCGCGGTTCATCGCGCCCTTGTTCAGCGGCGCGAAGCAGATGCCGTCAAGCTTGCCGGCGAGTGCCAGGTCGATCATGAACTTCAGGGTGTCGCCGCACAGCCTGCCGGATTCGTCGGACGGGGCGCCCTGCGGGTACTGGGCGGGGTCAACATTGCCGAGGTCGATCAGCGGAAAATCGTCGCGGGGAAATTGCACCTCGTCGATACGGCCATACACCGTGTGCGGCACCTTGACGCCGGCATTGCGCATGCCCAGCTTGAGCACCCGACGGTCGCCGATGATCACCACTTGAGCGCAGCCTTGTAATTTTCCGGAAACCAGCAGTTTTGCTGCGATTTCGGGGCCAATGCCAGTGACGTCGCCGAGCATTAAACCGATGCGGGGAAGTGCATTCATAAATAATCCAATTTAAGCAATTCGTTAACTTATTTCTTCGTCTTCTGCGGCGTGGTGTTGCGACGCGACGAAATTGCCAGAAGTTTCGTCAGGTCGCGTACACGCGGCAGCTTTTCAAGATGGAACACCTGGTCGATCACGCGCTCCGCATGTGCTGTAGTTAATCCGCCCCAGGCCGCGCATTCGCGGAACTTGTCTGCGACCTCTGCATCACTCATGGGATGGGCGGGACTGCCTTTGCCGAAATCAGCGCTGCCGCTCAGGCGGCGGCCATCGGCGAGCTCAATGTCAATAATAGTGGTCATTTTCTCATATCCAGCGGCTTCTGCCGCAGGATGTACGCCGAAGTCGATTTTTCGCATCATTCGTCGCACATCGGCACGATTCACCACTGTATCGGTGAATTGGGCCAGTCCTGCCCTGCGCTCCAGGAGCAGGATGGCCATGCAGTATTCCATGCTGAACTTGGCCTGCAGTTCATTTTTTGGATTGCGGTGGATCAGCGTGTTCGGCATGTGGCGATTGGTGCCGACCTGGACACGGACCACCTGCGCGGGCCGGATGTCGTGCTCGAGGATCAGGCCGAGCATTACGCCCATCCCGGGATGGGTCAGCGATCCGCTGGGATGGGGTTTGATCGACACGCCGGGCTTGGCGAAGGTCCAGGGTGTGCCGAGTTTGCCGTGGATGGCCTGCGGATCGTATCCACCGCCGGCGGCCTTGAAGAATCCGCGGTTGGCTTCCAGTCCGTTGTCTGCTGCACTCCAACCGAGTTTGATCAGTTGGGCGGCAAGGATGCCGGATTCAGCGGAGCGGCCGGGATGAAACGGTTTGGTCATGGTGCCGAAATTCTCGCGCAGACCCGCCGCCTGGCTTGCCCCCAGGCTCAGCGCCTGCGCGGTCTGCCGCGCATCGAGGCCGAGCAGGCGTGCGGCACCGGCAGCAGCACCGATCGTGCCTATGGTCGCGGTGGTGTGGAAGCCGTCGGCGTAATGCCGCGGGTTGATCGCTTCGGCGATCTTGGTTTCGACTTCGACAGCAATCTGATAGGCCGTCAGCAGATCGAGACCGGAACGGTTGTCGGCTTCGGCAAGGGCGAGCACGGCAGGCAGTGCCGGTGCGGTCGGGTGCGTCAGCAGGCCATAGACCCGGTCCCTGGCGACTGCGAGCTGGGTGTCGTCGTAGTCGTCGGCGTGTATGGCAATGCCGTTGGCGAATGCCGCGAAACGCGGCGGCACTTTGAGCGCGGTACCGATGACGGTGGCGCCGCGGTTGAGTGGCACACCCAGTGTTTTCAGGTATTTGCGCACGATGTGGCCGGATTCGGCGGCGTTGCCGGCCAGCGCCAGGCCTAGTCCGTCGAGCAGCGAGCGTTTGCCCAGATGCATCACCTCACGCGGGATGCGTGTGGCGCGGGTGCCGACGATGAAGCGGGCGACTTCGGCAGTCAGGGCGGGTGTCTGTGCAGAGGACTTGATGAGCTTGGAGGGCATGGACGGTTTGACCGGGGATTAAATCGAGGCGCTTTATTATCATATTCCCGCCGGTACTGCCATGGTGTTGTCTTGCTGCGGACAGGGCCGCGGGGTAATCTCGGCGCACCAGTTTTCCGATTCCGTTTCCGGGCCACTCCACATGAAAAATCCGATTCGCGCCGCACTGGCGCGTGGTGACACCGTCACCGGCATCATCCTGTTCAGCGGCAGTCCGATGATCACCGAACTGGCCGCTGCCGCCGGCGTCGATTTCGTCATCATCGACATGGAGCACAGTGCGCTCGATCTCGACCGCTGCGCGCATGTGATTCGTGCTGCGGACGCCGCCGGCATCACGCCCTTTGTGCGGGTGCCGACCGTGGATCCGGCACTGATCGTCAAATTGCTCAATATGGGAGCAGCCGGCATTACAGTACCGCATGCGACCCGGGATAACTGCGCGCGCGCACTGGCAGCCGTGCGTTACGCGCCGGACGGTGAGCGCGGCGCCTGCACCATCGTGCGCTCGGCGGGTTATGCGCCGGGCGACTGGGCGGCGCATGTAAAACAGAGCAACAGCGAAGTCATGGTGATACCGCTGATTGAAGATCGTTCAACGCTGGAGGATTTCGAGGCGCTGGCGGCGATGCCGGGGCTGGAGGTTTTTTTCATCGGGCCTACGGATCTGTCGATAGCGCTGGGCGTGCCGCACGCGACGTTCGATGATCCGAAAATGAGCGCGGCGCTGGACCGTGTGGTCACCGCTGCACGAAAGCACGGTAAGTTCGTCATGACCACCATCGGCAATAAACCTGATCCGGCATATGGGCAGGCGGTGCGGCGGCGCGGCGTGCAGGCGGTGGTGCTCGGTACCGACGGGCATTTGTTTCTCGATGCGTGCCGGCGCCTGAATGCGCTCAAGCTGACGATATGAGATGCAGGGGCAGAGCTGATATTTCAGCGGCGAACGATGGCGATTAACCGATCCCTGAGCTGAGTTGGCCGGTACGGACCTGCCAATGAGAATTGGCGTGCGTCGGACATTTGCCTGGCGAGAAAAAACGGCCCGTCAACGGGCCGTTTTTAAAATCAAAAAGTATTGACGAAGCACACATCCGGCTGGTCGGGTAAAAGGCACTCGACAGCCCGATTATGTTTGCCTACACCTGAATTACCGGGATCGGCATCAATCTGTGTTTCCCCGCTGCTATCGAATACAAGTTCAGCGCCATTGCCGCCTCCGGCATTTGTCGTGCGTGCGATCTCAAGCAATCCTCCCGCCGACTTATCCTGGCCAACCTTCAGCGCCGGCGGATTATGTTTTGAAGAATGGCCGGCATGGGCGGCAGGTGCGGCTGCAAAAGCTGCCGCTAGCAGAAGTGCGAGTATGTTCTGTGCTTTATGCATAGTAATTTCTCCTGTGAAAAGCAGGCTCGACACAGCCCGACAATACGAAACTATAGGAAAATAAAAGCATTGTCACCTGCTCCAGCTGTATTACGCGGCAACCTGGGGCAGGCCGCGCTGAGGCGGGTTGTGCGATCAGGTTACTCAAACTCATGGCCCTCGTGTGTATGCCGGCCATATCGTGAACCTGTGCGGATGACCTGCCCGCTCCCGAGTTAGAATCTGACCGTTGCGCCGCACAGGTCAGTGTCGCGGCAGATTTCCAAAGGAGGGGACCCCATGGGCCATACCATCGCCGAGAAGATTCTCGGCAATCACTCAGGCGGCAAACCGGCACGGGCCGGCGAAATCGTCGTTGCTGACGTCGATTTTTCGATGATCCACGATGCGCGCGCCGGCAATGCATTGAAAATGATCGCGAAACTGGGCGCGGATTCGTTGCCGCATGTCAAACGCACGGCCCTGGTGCTCGACCATTATTCCCCGCCGCCGAACATGGAGGCGGCCAATGTGCATGTCGCCATGCG
>JBBKXO010000279.1:0-11393 GCA_037969525.1 Burkholderiales bacterium
GTCCATACGGTAGCACAAGAGCCCACCAGATGGACGACCGCTAACGCCGGATTTGCGCAGTGCTCAGGGCTGCCGCGCCATGTCCGAGGGTTGTGCCCCGGGTGAGACCTGGATCAGCCGTTGATGTCGCGACTGTCGCCGGGGGCCTGGGCGCGTTCAGTCATGCCGTAATCGCGAATGACGCTGGCGACCCGCAGTCGGTAATCGCGGAATACGCCGCCGCGCCCTTGTGCCTGCGCCGCACGGTGTTTTTCCAGGGTGCGCCAGCGCGCGACCGCGGCTTCATCCCGAAATATCGATAGCGACAGCACTTTGCCCGGTTCAGTGAGGCTTTCGAAACGTTCGATGGATATGAAACCGTCGACCTGTTCCAGCAGCGGGCGCAGGCCGGCGGCGATGTCGAGGTATTCCTGTTTGCGGCCTGCTGCAGGCCAGACTTCGAAAATGACGGCGATCATGGTTGGATACTACGACTAGAACGCAAAGCGCCGCAAACCGCCGTCGACCGGCAGTACTGCGCCGGTGATATAACCCGCGACCGGAGAGGACAGGAATACGGCCAGTGCGGCGAGTTCTTCGGGTTCGCCGTAACGGCCGACCGGAATTTCCTCAGCTGACTGCCGGGCGCGGAATTCCTCGGAATATTTGCGGCGGATCTGTTCGCTCATGATGCGCCCCGGCGGTATGCAGTTAACGGTGATGCCGTGTTGACCGACTGCGCGTGACAGGCCTTTGGACCACGCGTGAATTGCGGCTTTTGCCGGCGTCGCAGCGAGCAGCGCGTCGGGTTCAGACTTGCCGGAGATATTGATGACGCGGCCCCAGTGGCTGTGGATCATGTCGGGCAGCACCGCGTGGGTGAGTTGGCGTACCCGGATGAAGTTCAGCGTCATCACGCTGTCCCATTCTTCCTCAGGCGCGTCGATGGGGATTGCCGGGCGGCTGCCGCCAGCGCTGTTGATCAGAATATCGATGTGGCCCAGCGCTTTGCGCGCGGCGTCGGCAAGTTGTTGCGGCGCGCCGTCCAGCATGATGTCGGTTTCGACAATGGCCGGCGCTGCACCGCCGGCTGCAGTAACTTCCTGCACCAGCGTGTCGAGCAGGTTGCGCCGCCTTGCGGCGATGCAGACCTTCACGCCTTCGGCGGCAAGGGCTTTGGCGATTGCGCGGCCTATGCCCTGGCTGGCGCCGGTCACGAGTGCGGTTTTGTCTTTCAGTTTTAAATCCATATGCCGGCTTCAGCCTTTTATCCAGGTTTTCCACGCGATCCACAGCTTGCGCAGCGGTGTCAGCGAGGTGCGGTGGGTCAGTACGCGGCAGCCGTCGGCGCGAATTTCCTCGAGCAGCGTGCGGTAGATCGCCGCCATGATAATGCCGGGCAGTTGCGCCTTGCGATCCCCGGCCGGCAGTTTGGTAAAGGCCTGTTCATACAGGGCCAGCGCGCGGTCGACCTGCTGCATGATCAGTTTGCGGAAGGCCTCGCTGTCCTGGCGGTGCGTGATCTGGGTGGCGTCGAGTCCCGCGGTGGCGAGTTCATCCAGCGGCAGATAGACGCGGTTGCGCTGCGCGTCTTCGCCGACGTCGCGGATGATGTTGGTCAACTGGAAGGCGAGGCCCAGATCTGCGGCATAGTCCAGCGTGCGCGGATCGCTATAGCCGAAGATCCGCGCCGACATCAGGCCGACGACACCGGCGACGCGGTGGCAGTAAGTCTGCAGCGTGGCGTAGTCAGGGTAACGGTTGTATTCGAGGTCCATCGCCATGCCTTCGATGACCATCACCAGCTGGTCCTCGGATATCTCGTAGGGGGCAATGACATCGGCGAGCGCCCGGGTCACCGGATGCTGCGGCTTGCCGGCATAGAGCCGGGCCACTTCATCGCGCCACCACGCGAGCTTGGTGCGGGCCACACCGGGGTCGGTGCATTCGTCGACGACGTCATCGACTTCGCGGCAATAGGCGTACAGCGCGGTAATCGCGCGCCGGCGCTCCGGAGGCAGGAACATGAAGCTGTAATAGAAGCTCGACCCGCTGGCCGCAGCCTTGTCCTGGCAGTATTGGTGGGAATCGTTCATTCAGGTGCTGAGAAGTGACTTGCAGAGCATCAGTGCCCAATCGGGTTTTTTCAACACCGGCCGGTGGCGGAATACGTCGCCGTCGACCGCGGCGATCTTGGTCAGGATGCGGTCCCCCCCGGCAATGATCATGCGCATTTCCAGGCCGATGCGACCTTTGAGTATGCGTCCCAGCGGTTTGCCCGAGTAAAGTCGTTCGCGGGTGCGGTTGATCTGGAACGACATGAACTCTGTCCAGACGCCGCTGGTATCGCCGCTGGCAATCTGTGTTTCGGTGATGCCATAGCGCTGCATTTCGTCCTGCGGGAAATAAATGCGGTTCTTCTGCCAGTCGATGGCCACATCCTGCCAGAAATTGATCAGTTGCAGGCTGGAGCAGATGGCGTCTGAATAGCGCAGGTTCTCCTCGCTGGCAGCACCATACAGTTCCAGCAGCAGGCGGCCGATGGGGTCGGCCGAGCGGTGGCAGTAATCGAGGACTTCGGTGTAATTCGCGTAACGCTTCTTGGTCACATCCTGTGCGAAGGCTGACAAAAGGTCGTGGAAAGCGGCGATCGGCAGCTGATGTTCGCGGATGATGGCGGCCAGTTCGCCGAACCAGGGGATGCCGGGAGCCTCGCCGCGCGCTATGCGTTCCAGCTCACGGCTGAAGCCGGCGATTTGGGCGAGCCGCAGGTCGTCCGGTGCGTCGCCTTCGTCGGCAAAATCATCGGACTCGCGCGCAAATCGATAAATCAGCGCGATGGGCCGCCGCAGGCGGGGCGGCAGCAGAATCGAGGCGACTGGGAAATTTTCGTAGTGATCGACAGCCACGGGATCCGGAAAGTAGAGTTCCATCAAAGGCTTGGCGTGTTTATGTCGTGCAATTGCCAGCCTGAGGCCATGTCGCTAAAGCTAGGATTATATTACAATCAACGAGTTGCAAAAGACGACACCGCTGGGAGCAGCTGTTCCGGTGCGCCGGATTGCCGATGTTGCAGTGCGAAAGTGGCGGAATTGGTAGACGCACCAGATTTAGGTTCTGGCGCCGAAAGGCGTGTGGGTTCGAGTCCCTCCTTTCGCACCAGGCAGCATGGCGTTGCAGACACAATTAACACAACAGGGAATTTTTGATGCAAGCGAACTTGGAAACGCTGGACAGCCTTCAGCGCAAACTGAACATTGCAGTGCCGATGGCCGAAATCGAAGGCGAAGTCGAGTCGCGCCTCAAGCAGCTCACGCGTACCGTGAAAATGGCCGGCTTTCGTCCGGGCAAGGTGCCGTTCAAAGTCGTAGCCCAGCAATACGGGCCGCAGGTGCGCCAGGAAGTGCTGGGCGACACGCTGCAGAAGAGCTTCGGCGATGCCGTGAAGGAACAGAATTTGCGCGTGGCGGGTTATCCGAAATTCGATGCGGTGCCGCCGGCGAACGATGCCAGTGAGTTTAGTTACAGCGCGACCTTCGAGGTTTATCCCGAGGTTGTCGTCGGCGACGTGACCAAGTCCACGGTGACCCGGTCGACGCTGGAAGTAGCGGATGCCGACGTCGACAAGACGCTGGAAATCATGCGCAAACAGCGTGTGACGTACGAGCCCGCGGTGCGCGCGGCTGAGAACGGTGATCGCGTGACCATGGATTATCGCGGCACCATAGACGGTGTCGAGTTTGCCGGCGGTGCGGCCGAGGGCCAGAGCGTGGTACTGGGCGAGGGGCGGTTCCTGCCGGACTTCGAGAAGCAGTTGCCGGGCATGAAGGCTGAAGAGCAGAAGAGTTTTGAATTGAAATTCCCCGACGATTACGCGGGCAAGGAAGTGGCCGGCAAGACCGCAGTGTTCGAAGTGACGGTCAAGGAAGTGGCCACACCGAAGCTGCCGCCGGTGGATGCCGAGTTTGCCAAGAGCCTCGGCGTCGAAGATGGCGATCAGGTCAAGATGCGATCCGATATTCGCGGCAACCTCGAGCGCGAGGTCAAGGCGCGGCTGAAAGCCCGGGTCAAGGACCAGGTCATGGATGCGCTGCTGGCGGTCACCAACATCGAAGTGCCAAAGGCTCTGGTCGACATGGAAGTCGAGCGGCTGCAGGGCCAGGCGCGGCAGGATCTCGCCGCTCGCGGCATACCGGTGCGTGATGACATGCCGTTGCCGGCGGACATGTTCGAGAAACAGGCGCAGCGCCGCGTCGGTCTCGGCCTGATCCTCGGCGAGGTGGTGCGCGCGCAGAATCTGCATGCCAAGCCCGAGCAGGTGCGGGCAGCAGTGGAAGAGCAGGCGCAAAGCTACGAACACCCGCAGGAAGTGGTGAAATGGTTCTATCAGTCGCAGGAACGGTTGCGTGATATTGAAGGCATGGTGCTCGAAGAGAATGTCGTTACCTGGGTACTGTCGACGGCGAAGGTCGAAGACAAGGCCATAACGTTCGATGAATTGATGGGGAATCCGAAATGAGGCGTTTCAGCGAGCCGCAAGCAATGATGGAGCCGCAGGGCCTCGGGCTGATCCCGATGGTGATCGAGCAGAGCGGCCGCGGCGAGCGCGCCTATGACATTTATTCGCGGTTGCTGAAAGAGCGCGTGGTGTTTCTGGTCGGCCCGGTGAACGAGTCGACCGCCAACGTCATCGTCGCCCAGCTGCTGTTCCTGGAATCCGAGAATCCCGACAAGGACATCTCGTTTTACATCAATTCACCCGGGGGCTCGGTGTCGGCAGGCCTGGCGATTTACGACACCATGCAGTTCATCAAGCCGGACGTATCCACGCTGTGCGTGGGGCAGGCGGCGAGCATGGGCTCGCTGCTGCTGGCGGCAGGCGCCAAGGGCAAGCGGTTTTGTCTGCCCAACTCACGGGTGATGATTCATCAGCCGATGGGCGGATTCCAGGGCCAGGCCTCGGATATCGAGATCCACGCCAAGGAAATCCTCTTCCTCAAGGGCCGGCTGAACGAGATCATGGCCAAGCATTCGGGCCAGAAAATCGCAGCCGTCGAAAAGGATACCGACAGGGACAACTTCCTTTCCGGCGATCAGGCGGTAAACTATGGTCTGGTGGACAAGGTACTGACCAGTCGGGCGGATACCGCCGGGGCGGCGAAATAGGCCAGTATTGCGGACAGGCGGGCGTTGCGGGCGGAATTAATGCCGGGGCGTGCGGTCACAGGTTAACAGTGCATAAAGGGTTGCAGGCATGACTGAAAAAGTCAGCGGTGAAAAGCTGCTCTACTGCTCGTTCTGCGGCAAGAGTCAGCACGAAGTGCGCAAGCTCATCGCAGGGCCGTCGGTGTTCATCTGCGACGAATGCATAGAGCTGTGCAACGACATCATCCGCGAGGAAACCCAGGGTGATCAGGCGGGCAAGGGCGCGAAGTCGGACCTGCCGGTGCCTCATGAAATCCGCGACATATTGAACGAGTATGTCATCGGCCAGGACACTGCCAAGCGCATCCTGTCGGTGGCCGTTTACAACCACTACAAGCGCCTGCGCAACGTTTCCAAAAACGACGACGTCGAGCTGGCGAAATCGAACATTCTGCTGGTAGGGCCCACCGGTTCGGGCAAGACCCTGCTCGCGCAGACGCTGGCGCGGCTGCTCAATGTGCCGTTCGTGATGGCCGATGCGACGACGCTGACCGAGGCCGGCTATGTCGGCGAGGATGTCGAGAACATCATCCAGAAGCTGCTGCAGAAATGTGATTACGACGTTGAAAAAGCGCAGCGCGGCATCGTATACATCGACGAGATCGACAAAATTTCGCGCAAGTCGGACAACCCTTCGATCACCCGCGACGTGTCGGGTGAGGGCGTGCAGCAGGCGCTGCTGAAGTTGATTGAGGGCACGATTGCCTCGGTGCCGCCGCAGGGCGGGCGCAAGCATCCGAACCAGGAATTCGTGCAGGTTGATACCACCAACATCCTGTTCGTCTGCGGTGGCGCATTCGACGGCCTCGAAAAGATCATCCGTGCCCGCTCGGAGAAGAGCGGCATCGGTTTTGGTGCTGATGTGAGCAGCAAGGAAAACCGCCGCGATATCGCGATGGTGCTGCGCGACGTGCAGCCTGAGGATCTGATTAAATTCGGTCTGATTCCGGAATTTGTCGGCAGATTGCCGGTGGTGGCGACGCTTTCCGAGCTCGACGAAGCGGCGCTGATCGAGATCCTGACGCAGCCGAAGAACGCGCTGCTCAAGCAGTTCCAGAAAATGTTCAGCATGGAAGGCGTCGAGCTGGAAGTGCGCGACGCGGCGCTGCGCGCAATCGCGCGCAAGGCGCTGGCGCGCAAGACCGGTGCGCGCGGTCTTCGCTCGATACTTGAGCATACGCTGCTGAATACGATGTTCGATCTGCCGTCGCTGGAAAACGTCGTCAAGGTGGCTGTTGACGAAGGCACGATTACCAGCGATGCGCCTCCATTGCTGATCTACTCGGACCAGCCAAAAGTTGCCGGATCAAACATCTGACGGGGCACGGGCGCAGCTGGCCCGCGCGGTTGTCCCGCAGTTGGCCCGGTATACCGGCGAGGATCGCGCAGGAGGCGGTGACGCGGCTCCTTCTGCCGCGTATATTCGGGCAATGCCTGATTTATCCTTGATTTGTCCTGTACTGCCCCAAGCTGCACTCATGTAATCTCTCTCAGGTGAAGCCAATGAATGACCAAATAGACAAAGAAATCAGCAAGATGGAAATGCCCCTGCTCCCGTTACGGGATGTTGTGGTGTTTCCGCACATGGTCATTCCGCTGTTCGTGGGACGACCCAAATCGATCAAAGCGCTGGAAACGGCGATGGAGGCCGGAAAAAGCATCGTGCTGGTGGCGCAGAAATCCGCGGCCAAGGACGAACCCGCGCCGGAGGATCTGTACGATATTGGCAGCATTGCCACCATCCTGCAGATGCTCAAGCTGCCTGACGGCACGGTCAAAGTGCTGGTCGAGGGCAGTCAGCGCGCGCGCATCCACAGCATCGAGGACGTGAAGACTCATTTCACGGTGCAGGTGTCGCCGATCGACAGTGATCAGGCTACGGATCATGAAACCGAAGCCATGCGTCGCACGATGATCCAGCAGTTCGACCAGTACGTGAAGCTGAACAAGAAAATCCCGCCGGAAATCCTGACGTCTCTGGCGGGCATCGATGAAGCCGGCCGTCTGGCTGACACGATCGCCGCGCACCTGCCGCTCAAGCTGGAACAGAAGCAGGAAGTGCTGGAGATGATCGGAGTTAAAGAACGTCTCGACCACCTGCTGAAAGTGGTCGATGGTGAACTCGACATCCTGCAGGTGGAGAAGCGCATCCGTGGTCGCGTCAAGCGCCAGATGGAAAAAAGCCAGCGCGAGTATTACCTGAACGAGCAGGTCAAGGCGATACAAAAGGAACTGGGCGAGACCGAAGAGGGTGCGGACATCGACGAGGTCGAGAAACGCATCAAGGGCGCACGCATGCCCAAAGAGGCGCGCAAGAAAGCCGAGGCGGAACTCAAGAAGCTCAAGCTGATGTCGCCGATGTCGGCCGAAGCGACCGTGGTGCGCAATTACATCGATGTGCTGATCTCGCTGCCGTGGCGCAAGAAGAGCAAGATCAGCGCTGATCTCAATCTCGCGGAGAAAATCCTCGATGAAGATCACTACGGTCTGGAGAAGGTCAAGGAACGCATCGTCGAATACCTGGCGGTGCAGCAGCGCGTCGACAAGCTGAAAGCACCCATCCTCTGTCTGGTCGGCGCCCCCGGCGTCGGCAAGACCTCGCTCGGACAATCGATTGCGCGATCGACCAACCGCAAGTTCATCCGCATGTCGCTGGGCGGCGTGCGGGATGAGGCGGAAATCCGTGGCCATCGCCGTACCTACATCGGTTCCATGCCCGGCAAGATTCTCCAGAACATGGCCAAGGTCGGTGTGCGTAACCCGTTGTTTCTACTGGATGAAGTGGACAAGATGGGGATGGACTTCCGCGGTGATCCGGCGTCGGCACTGCTCGAAGTGCTGGATCCCGAGCAGAACCATACCTTTGTCGATCACTATGCCGAAGTGGAATACGACCTGTCGGACGTGATGTTCGTTGCTACGGCGAATACGCTGAACATTCCGCCGGCGCTGCTCGACCGCATGGAAGTGATCCGCCTGTCGGGCTACACCGAAGACGAAAAAATCCACATCGCCGAGCATCATCTGCTGCAGAAGACCATGAAGAACCATGGTCTGAAGGGCGAAGAACTGGCCGTGTCGGAAAGTGCCTTGCGCGACATGGTGCGCTACTACACCCGCGAAGCAGGTGTGCGCAGCCTGGATCGGGAGATCTCCAAAATCTGCCGCAAGGTGGTGAAGGAGCTCGTGCGCTCCGGTAAGGAGCGCAAGATTGTGGTGAGCGCGCGCAATCTGGAAAAATATCTGGGTGTGCGGCGCTTTACCTTCGGCATCGCTGAGAAGAAAAACCAGATTGGTCAGGTCAACGGGCTGGCATGGACGGAAGTCGGCGGGGAACTGCTGTCGATCGAAGCGGCGACGATGCCGGGCAAAGGCAAGATGACCACCACCGGAAAACTTGGTGAAGTCATGCAGGAGTCGGTGCAGGCCGCCCTGTCAGTGGTGCGTGCCCGCTCGCAGCGCCTGGGCATACACCCGGACTTCTACCAGAAGCTCGACATGCACATCCATCTGCCGGAAGGTGCGACACCGAAGGACGGCCCCAGTGCCGGCATCGGCATCTGCTCGGCGATGGTGTCAGCGCTGACTGGCATACCGGTGCGCGCCGATGTGGCGATGACCGGTGAAATCACTCTGCGCGGCGAGGTGCTGCCGATCGGCGGCTTGAAGGAAAAACTGCTGGCGGCGCATCGGGGCGGCATCAAGACGGTGTTGATCCCGGAAGAGAACGTCAAGGATCTCAAGGAAATACCGGATAACGTCAAGAACCGACTCGACATACACCCGGTCAGATGGATCGATCAGGTCCTTGAGCTGGCGCTGGAACGCAAGCCGGAAGCGCTGGCAGACGAGCCGAAACTTCCGGTGCCGCCTGCCGGAGACAACACGGCACCCGCGGCCATCAAGCATTGATCGGCAAATTGCTGGATATCAGGGGCGGGTTAGGCTAAAATCCGCCCCTTTGTTCCGGCAGGCTACGAAGATATTCGGTAAGCAGGAAGGGTGCTTAGCTCAGCTGGTAGAGCGTCGCCCTTACAAGGCGAATGTCGGCGGTTCGATCCCGTCAGCACCCACCAAGATTTATCATGTTTTTTGCGGCTTATTTTTACAGCCTGTTTTTGCGGTATTTGGAGTGGTAGTTCAGTTGGTTAGAATACCGGCCTGTCACGCCGGGGGTCGCGGGTTCGAGTCCCGTCCACTCCGCCAGCTATCGAAAAAAAGGCGAACCGGGTTCGCCTTTTTTCTTATGTGCGCCACCGGCGCTGTTTTCCAGTAGTTTTCCCTGGAGCGAGACATGCACGATTTTGTCCACAATAACAAACGGTTCATGCAGGTGATCATGGCCATCATTGTTCTGCCCTTTGCTTTTTTTGGCATTGATTCATATTTCAGGGCGGGCAGCGGCGGCGACAGCGTGGCGACCGTCGGCGATTACAAAATTACCCAGTACGAATTCAACCAGGCGCTACGCGAGCGCCAGGACACGCTGCGGCAGGTAGCCGGCAGCCGCGTTGATCCGGCAATGCTCGACAGTTCGGAACTGCGCTTCGCGGTGATTGACAATCTGGTGCAGCAGCGGCTGCTGCTCGCGCGTGCCGCACGCACCGGCCTGGTCATCACTGACCGTCAGGTGCAGGATCTGGTCAGCAATGTCGAGGCTTTCAAGGAGGATGGAAAGTTCTCTTACGCCCGTTACGAACAGCTGCTCAAGGCGCAGAGCATGACGCCGCCGATGTTTGAGCAGCGTATACGCCAGGATCTGACCACGGACCACGTGATCCATCCTTATTCCAGCTCGTCGTTTGTATCGCGTGCCGAAGCGGCCAATCTGCTGCGCATTACCGAGCAGCAGCGCGAAATCAGCTATTTCACGCTGGCACCCGACCGCTTCGTGTCCCAGGTGAAACTGGATGCCGATGCCGTGAAGAAATACTACGACAGTCACCAAGAAGAGTTCCGCGTGCCCGAGCAGGTGCGTGTTGAATTCCTGGCGTTGAGCGTAGAGAACCTGGTGTCGCAGGTGGAGTTGACCTCGGCAGAGGTGCGCAAGGCCTATGATGAAAACTCGAAGCGGTTTGAAGTCAAGGAATCGCGTCAGGCCAGCCATATCCTGATCGGTGCGGACGCCAGCGGCGGGGCGGATACGAAAAAGAAAGCCCAAACCAAGGCTGATGAGCTATACGCGCAGCTGAAGAAAACCCCCAAGGAATTTGCGGCACTGGCCAAACAGTATTCGCAGGATCCGGGATCGGCAACCAAGGGCGGCGATCTCGGCTATTTTGAGCGTGGCGCGATGGTCAAGACTTTTGATGATGCAGTTTTTTCGATGAAAACGGGGGAGATTTCGCTGCCCGTGGAAACCGAATTCGGTTACCACATCATCCGTCTCGACGCGGTGCGAGGCGGCAAGGGCAAGACATTCGAGGAGGCGCGCGCTGAAATCGAGGCTGAACTGAAGCAACAGCGGGCTTCACGAAAATTCGCTGAACTTGGTGAGGCGTTCAGCAATACCCTGTTTGAACAGTCAGGCAGCCTGAAGGCGTCTGCGGACCTGATCAAGGCGACGCCCCAGAAAAGCGGCTGGATTACCCGCGCTGGCGCCGACAATGCGCTGCTGGGCAATCCCAAGCTGCTGCAGGCGATTTTCTCCGATGATGTGCTGAAGAACAAACGCAACACAGAGGCTATCGAGGCCGCCCCCGGCGTGCTGGTGGCGGCGCGCCTGGCGGAACACAAACCCGCAATCATCCAGCCCTTCGACCAGATCAGCGGCGCGCTGACGAAGAAGCTGACGCTGCAGCAGGCGGGTCAGTTGGCTGCACAGGAAGGACGGGCCCGCCTTGCCGCGTTGAAGGAAGGCAAGGCCGCAGAGGCGAGTTGGAGCGCACCGCTGTTGGTTAGCCGCGGTGATGCCAAGGGCATCCCCGGCGAGGCGCTGCGCCAGGCGTTCAAGGCGGATGTCAGCAGCAAGCTTCCGGTTTACTCCGGCGCTACTGCGGGCGACGGTTATACCCTGGTGCGCGTCAGCAAAGTGCAGGAAGCGGCGGCTGGCGACAAAGAAAAGCAGAACGCCATTGCGCAGACCTTGCGCCAGGTTTCCAGTCAGGCTGAACTCTCAGCCTACCTGGCCAGCCTGAAGCAGAACACAGAAATCAAGATCCGCCGGGACGCTATCGAGAGGAAGTAGACTAAGCCGGCAATATAAGGAC
>JBBKXO010000280.1:0-5547 GCA_037969525.1 Burkholderiales bacterium
AAGATGATGCCTGCACCCAAGGCTGAGGCGGCCAAGATGATGGCTGCACCCAAGGCCGTGGAGGCCAAGAAGGGTGCTGACGCTCAAGCTATGGCTGAGGACCGTGCGGTCGCAAATTACAAGAAGAACAAGGGCGGCATGGCCAAGAAGTAAGTTTCCAGCCACATCGCTTTTCAGCAATAAAAAAGCCCGGATCAACCGGGCTTTTTTATTGCTGAAACAGGTCTGTTATCAATAATTCGGCAGTCACGAAATCATAAAATATATAATTAAAACAACTAGTTACGTAATTTTCCCGATACTGTCTTCGAGTAATTGCCAGGCAGTGGCGCCGCTGGTTTCACGCCAGCGTTTATAAAATCCCGCAGCGCGCAGACGGTCGCGGAAGCCAGTGCGATCCACTGTCGACGGGGTCATGCCCCAGTCGGTGATCCGCGATTCCAGCGATCGATTCAGGGCATCGGTATGGGCGCGCTGGCGTGCTACATGTTTGCGTGTGGCACGTTCAACGATCTGCTGTACGTCAGCGGGCAACGCGTCCCAGAACTTTTTGCTCGCCATCATGTTGAAGCCGGACCACATGTGTGAGGTCAGTGCCACATGACGAGTAACTTCATGCAGTTTCAGCGCCTCGGTGATCGACAATGGATTTTCCTGGGCATCGATTTCATGGTTCTGCAATGCTGCATAGAGCTTTAGTACATTGACCTCGACCGGTATCGCGCCCAGGCTGGCAAACGCATCAGCAAACATCCGGCCTTCCGGGATGCGGATGCGCAGGCCTTCCAGGTCGGCTGCGCTGGCAATGGGGCGATCCACCGTGGAGATATGGCGGAAACCGTTTTCGAGCAGACCGTAAGGCAGGGCATGTATGCCCTTGGCTTTCAGTTCATTGCGTAGATAGCCGCCCAGAGGACCATCCAGTGTCGCGTGTACCTGCGCATGGTCCTTGAATGCAAAGGGCAGGCCCTGGATTTCCATGGCCGGCACCAGCGGACCGAGTATGCCGCCCATCAAGGCATAGAACTGAACCTCGCCTGCGATCAGCAAGTCGACGATGGCGAGATGTGAACCGGGCAGGCCTTCATTTTTGGCATGCACGGTGATCGACAGCCGGCCGTCCGTCGCTGTGCGGACTTCTTCCCACAGATCAACCAGGAACGGGTGGACATGGCTGTCCTGCGACAGGTAGTGGTACTGTCGACCCTGCCATTGCGGGGTGCTCACGCCGGGAGCGCCGAAGCCATCAGCTCAGGCTTGATGCCTTCAGCTTCAGAGTTGGAATAATTCAGTTCAACCTTGAGTCCGTTGGGATCCATCAGGAACAACTGAAACAAATCCTGATCGCTGACCATGCGCCGGCGGAACTCGACCTTGCTCTTCTGCAGGTGTTCCATCATTTCGCGCAACCCGGTGCAGCGGAAAGCCACGTGATCCAGTACGCCGCTGCCGTGCACCGCTTCCGACTGCTGGCCGAGGTAAGCCTTGCGGTTTTCGCTGATGTTCTTGCCGCCCTGGGTCAGATGCACGACATCGCGGTCACCGAGATACAGCCAGACCACCGGGAATTTGAAATCGGGGTGCGGGCCCTCGTGAAAACCCAATACGTTGACATACCAGTCCCGCGTGGCCTCGATGTCGGCGGTCTGGATCAGGAAATGTTCTAGATGGCTGAGGGGCATGCAATGTCTCCTGCAAATTTCAGATGGGTGTGGCGTCGCCGGATTCGACGATGACCTGCTCGACTTCGCTGACACCGGGTGCGCGGCGAAAGGCGGCGGCGGCCTGATATTCCGGCGACTGATGACATTTTACCGCCTGTTCCAGTGTCGGGAACTCGATGACCACGAAGCGGTGGAAGCGCTCAGTGCCCTCCATGATCTGATACTTGCCGCCACGAGCCAGAGCCTTGCCGTCGAATTTCTTGATGATGCCGGGCACCAGATCGGTATATTTCTTGTATTCGACGGGATCGTTGATTTTGCAGCGGGCGAGCCAGTAGGCGGGCATGGTTAGTCCTTGCTGATTGTTAATCATTGAGCGTGACGTCTTGCCATCCTTAGAACATCAGACTGGGCAGCAAAGTTGCGATCTGTGGAAACTGGACGATCAATGCCATGGCAGCGAGCATGATCAGCCAGTAGGGCATCGCACCTTTGAAGATGTCAATAATGGATACGTCGGGATCTTCATCCTGGATGGCTGCCTTGACCGTGTAGACCAGCAGTCCGAACGGCGGTGTCAGCAAGCCGGCTTCGATGGCGAGTATGCCGATGATGGCGAAGGCGATGGGGTCGTAGCCCAGCTGCATGGCGATGGGTGCAAAAATTGGAACTGTCAGCAGCATGATGGAGATCGAGTCGATCACCATGCCCAGCAGGAACCAGACTATGACCATCACGACGATAATGAGGAAAGGCGTGAGTCCGGTGCCAAGGAACAGATCCTGGATCGCTGTGGTCACGCCGGTCATCGCAAGGGTGCGCGAGTACAGGGATGCCGCCACCAGCAGCAGCAGGATGGGCGCGGAAGTGCGTCCTACGGAAAGGATGGAATCGATGATGTCCCGGTAGCGCATGCCTTTTACGATGCCCAGCACGAGACCGATGAATGCACCGGCGCCGGCGGCTTCCGTGGGCGTAAACACGCCAAACCAGATTCCGCCCAGGACGGCGAAAATGATGATGAGGATACCGAAGAAGCTGGTCAGGATCGTCATCAGTGGCAGCGCGTCGGCGTCTTCCTGTGCCTGGCGATCGACGCCGCCGCCGACCATGGCGGGCCGCAACAGTGCGCTAATAAAAATATAGCCCACGAACAGGAACGTCAGCAGCAAACCCGGCAGCACGCCGGCGAGAAAGATCTGGCCAATCGACTGTTCGGTCAGGATGCCCCATACGATCATCAGTACGCTGGGCGGAATCAGCATACCCAGACAGCTGGAGCCCGCTACTGCGCCGAGGGCAAATCCCTTGTTGTAGCCATAGCGGCGCATCTCGGGATAGGCGATACGCGAGAACGTCGCCGCGGAGGCAATGGACACACCGGTGACGAATGAAAACATTGCGTTCCCGAGCACGGTGGCAATGCCCAGGCGTCCGGGCAGGCGCTTCAGGCCGCGGTTAATGCCGCGGTAGACATCGGTGACCGCACCCGATTTGCCGATGAATTCACCCATCAGCATGAACAACGGGATGACCGCAAAAACGTAGTCGCGCAAGGCTTCGTAAGCCGTGCTGCCGAGCATGTTCGCAACCACCTGCAAGTCGCCGGTCACCATGTAGATGCCCAGCGCGCTGGTCATGCCCAGTGCGATCACGATGTGCACACCCAGTGCGACCAGTATCAGCAGGCTCGCGATCAGTGCAATGGCAGTGGTGTGGTCGAACATGATGGTCAGTCTTTGGTCTGATGCCGGTGTTATTTGCGGAGCGTTTTGCGAACGCTAAGGCTTGGGCGCTGGTCTGAAGTCGTCTTTATCTTCCATAGTGCCCCTGGCAACGCCCGTCTGCATGACATCCAGGTAAGCCATGATGAGATAGTTGGCGATGGCCAGGGCGCTGCCGAAGAGTATCGTGAAGCGTGTCGGCCAGGCGGGTACGCGCAACGCACCTTCACCCTCAAATTCGCCCCCGACCCAGGAATCAATGGCCAGCTGCCATCCGCCCCAGATGATGAGTGCAAAAAATACCGCACCGAGCAGGTAGCCGAACGCCAGCGCGATGCGCTGTGCCCAGATCGGCAGGCGGGCGACAAGAAAATCCGCTGACAGCATGGAACGGCTGCGGATGGCGTATCCGGCCTGCAGGAACACGATGATCACGATGGAGTTGGCAACAATTTCGCTCACACCCTGCACCGGTTCGTTGAACACGCTGCGCCCGATGACATCCGCCATGATGATGAACGTCAGGATGAAGGCCCAAAACGCAGCCATCACCATCAGGAATTTGGAGATTTTATCGCTGATTATCCGCATTGACATATTTGACAGTTACCAGATACGTGAATACTTCAGCGGATTTGAGGCAACAACGAATGACGATTCAAGGGACTGAGATTCACGACTTGCTGTGGATGAGAAAACATACGGCGGGTTCAATCTCAAATCCGCCGGCGAGTCTTGCGCCGGCGGATGAGACCCATGGGCTTCTATGGTTTACTTGACGCTGTAGCGAACGGGCCAGGTATGGCCATGTTTCTCGGCTGATTCCAGCACGGTATTGAGAACCTTAACCACGGGCAGGCCCTGCTTTTTCAGCGTATCAGCGTGAGATTGCGGCCAGTCCTTGAGCGAATTCGCCCATTCCTTGCGTACACTGGGGTCCAGTTCCTTCACCTTGGCCAGGCCGCCTTTGAGCTTCTCGATGTCGGAGCTATAGCGCTCTTTGTTGTTGCTGCCGGTTTTTTCTTCGAAAGCGCGGGCGACTTCCAGCAGGATCGGCTGAACGTCCTTGGGCAGACTGTCAAATTTCTTCTTGTTGATGGTCAGACCATGCCAGGTGATCGATCCGAACCCGATCAGCGTGTAGTGCGGGCCGGGCTCATAGAGCTTGAGGTTGACCCAGGCGCTCGGGAACATGATCCAGCCTTCGTAGACATGGGTCTTCATGCCCGTGTAAGCCTCGGGCAGCGAGCCCTGTACCGGTGTGACACCTGCGTAGCGCAGCCAGTTGAGGTTGAGTCCGGCGCCAGCGATCTTGACGCCTTTCAGATCGGCAACCTTGTTCCACTCGAACGATGTACCCAGGTTATAACCGCCGTCAGCGATGCGCGCCAGCAGCTTCTGGTTGTATTTCTTTTCGAACACTTCGGTCAGGAACGGAACGGCCTTGTAGACGTCCTGCGCAATTTTCAAACTCATCACTGGGTCCATGGTGCCGAAGGGCAGCATGACCTGGAACGCATGCAATGGCAGTTTGGAGGCTTCAAAACAGAAGCAGAAGCCACCGATATCGATGATGCCGTTCTGCACGCCCTCGAAGGTCTCGGTTACTTTGACGATTGAGCCGCTGTAACCTTCGGTCCATTCAATCTTGTGTTTGGTCCTGGCTTCAACCTGCTTCTGCAGCTCGACCTGAAAGAAGTCTTTCATCAGGCCTGCATAAACCACGCCTGGCGGATGGCCCGAGGCGATGCGCAGCTTGATGGTTTCAGCTTGCGCTGCAGCAGGCGCGAAAAGGAGGGAGCCCCCGAGCGCGATGATGGAAGCAGCGACAGTGCTACGGAAAATATGGTTCATGTGACTCCTCTCGAAAGTGTGATTCTGACGCCGCCACTTTTTCGTCTGTCGTTGCATATTTTGTGTTGCGGACGTACAGAGCTTCTATCCTTGATGAATGATGGCGGTCTGTCAATCTGCCTGCCGATTTTAAGGACGGGCGCTTGTCACTGCGACCATCAATTGGTAATGTCACCGGCTCGCGTTGCGGTTGGATTTCCGATCGCGCAGCACTTAACTGAGGAAAGTCAGCGTATGAAAGCCAATGTAATCAAGCTGGACAAGCAGGGTGCTCCAGAAGTCATGCACCTGGAATCGATTGATAT
>JBBKXO010000281.1:0-14217 GCA_037969525.1 Burkholderiales bacterium
CGCATCTGCTGAAGCTGCCGCAGCATCCACGCCCCGATCCCGATCGTGTCTGAACTCTCGATCAACCCCGGGATTGAAATTCGCGACTCCGAGCGCGAGCTCGACCGTTTCCGTCAACGCCTGGCCCTACTCGGCATATTCGTGCTGAGCCTGTTCTCGTTGCTGTTCCTGCGGTTTGTCTACCTGCAGGTCATCCAGCACAGCCATTACAGCACCCTCTCCGATGCCAACCGCATTTCCGTACTGCCCATAGCGCCGCACCGCGGCATCATCGTTGATCGCAACGGGGTTATGCTGGCCCACAACTATTCCGCGTACACGCTGGAAATCACTCCAAGCCGGGTGGATAATCTGGAGGCCACAATTGATGATCTGGCAACCATTGTGGAAATCACGCCGCGGGACCGCCGCCGCTTTCGCAAGCTGTTCGAGGAAAGCAAGCGTTTCGAGAGCCTGCCCATCCGCACCCGGCTTTCTGATGAAGAAATCGCGCGCTTTGCCGTGCACCGTTACCGTTTTCCCGGAGTAGAGGCCAAGGCTCGTCTATTCCGCCAGTATCCTCAGGGCGAAATCTTCTCGCATGTGGTCGGTCACATCGGGCGCATCAACCAGCGCGAAGTCGAACAGCTAGAAAACGAAGACAGGCTCGCCAATTACCGCGGCAGCGACTACCTGGGCAAAACCGGACTGGAGCAGAGCTATGAGAAATTCCTCCACGGTACCACCGGCGTTGAAGAGGTCGAGGTCGATTCCGGTGGACGCGCAGTACGCACACTGTCGCGCACCCCTCCGGTGTCCGGCAGCAACCTGGTGCTCAATCTCGATGCCAAGCTGCAGGAAGTGGCTTACAACGCGTTTGGCAGCCGTCGTGGTGCACTCGTCGCCATAGATCCCACCAATGGCGGCGTGCTGGCCTTTGTCAGCAAGCCGGGATTCGATCCCAATCTGTTTGTCGACGGCATCGATCCGCAAAGCTGGGGCGAACTGAACGGGTCACCGGACAAGCCCCTGCTGAACCGCGCCAGTGCCGGCACCTATCCGCCCGGCTCGACTTTCAAACCCTTCATGGCGCTCGCCGCGCTGTTCTACGGCAAACGCACGCCGCAGCAGAGCATCAGCGATCCCGGTTATTACATGTTCGGCGGCCACCGTTTCCGTGACGACAAGGTCGACGGGCACGGCATCGTGGACATGCACAAATCCATCGTTGTGTCCTGTGACACCTATTATTACGTGCTGGCCAACGATCTGGGCATCGATCCGATCTCGCGCTTCATGGCATTGCTGGGATTCGGCTCCCGCACCGGTATCGACATCGCCGGCGAAGCGGCCGGCGTGTTGCCGTCGACCGAATGGAAAATGCGCCGTTTCAAACAGAAATGGTACGCCGGCGAAACCATTAGTGTCGGCATCGGCCAAGGCTACAACAGCTTCACCCCGTTGCAGCTGGCGACGGCGACGGCAACGCTGGCCAATAACGGGGTGATGTACCGGCCGCACATCGTCAATTACATCGAGGATATCCGCACGCGCAACAAGCAACTAATCGAAACGGCACCGCTGCTTAACATTGGCGTCCGGCAGGAACATATCGATGTCATCAAACAGGCCATGGTCAGCGTCAACATCGACGGCACGTCGGCAAGGGCATTCGCCGGCGCCCCCTACAGCAGCGCCGGCAAGACCGGTACCGCGCAGGTCATCGCCATCAAGCAGGGTGAGAAATATGTCGAAAGCAAGGTTGCGGAGCGGCATCGTGATCATGCCCTGTTCATCGCCTATGCGCCGGCGGACCAGCCGCGTATCGCCCTGGCCGTGATTGCGGAAAACGCGGGTTTCGGTGCGCGTGAGGCGGCGCCGATTGCGCGCCAGGTGATCGACTATTACCTCCTGGGCAAGATTCCCGACCAGCCGACCAAGGGAGACTGACACGATGCATCCGGTCGTCATGCGGTTCTGGCGCTTCATGACCCGTCACATCGACGGCGTGCTGCTCTCGGCCGTGCTGCTGCTGATGTTCACCGGATTGGTCGTTCTACTCAGCGCATCCAACGGCAGCTTCGCCAGGATGTCCGGCCAGTTGACGAACATGCTGGTGGCTCTGGCCGTCATGTGGGTTTTCGCCAACATACCGCCGCACTATCTGATGCGCATGGCACTGCCGCTGTTCATAGTCGGCTGCATCCTGCTGCTCGGTGTCGCGCTGTTCGGCGAAGTCATCAACGGTGCGCGCCGCTGGCTTCATCTCGGCGTCACCCGCATCCAGCCCTCGGAACTGATGAAAATCGCCGTGCCGCTGATGCTCGCCTGGCATTTCAACCGCAATGAGGCCTCATTGAAGCTGCGCAACTACCTGACGGCGGCGCTGATGCTGGCCTTGCCGGCGGCCCTGATCGCACGGCAGCCCGACCTCGGCACGGCCCTGCTGATTACGGCCAGTGGTTGCTACGTGATTTTTCTTGCCGGCCTCCCGTGGCGGGTCATCATTGCGCTGGGCGTAGCCGTAGCGGCGAGCCTGCCCCTGCTCTGGTCCGCACTGCACGACTACCAGCGACAACGGATACTGACGCTGCTCGATCCAACCGAGGATCCGCTGGGCAGCGGCTACCACACCATTCAATCGACCATCGCGGTCGGCTCCGGCGGCGTTCTGGGCAAGGGCTGGATGAACGGCACCCAGACTCACCTCGACTTCATTCCGGAGCGGACGACCGATTTCGTGTTTGCGGTTTATGCCGAGGAGTTCGGCCTGCTCGGCAATGCGGTGCTGCTGGGGCTGTTCCTGTTTGTCATCGCGCGCGCAATGATCATCACCGCCAATGCGCCTACGCTGTTTTCCCGGCTACTCGCCGGCGCCATTACGCTGACTTTCTTCACCTACGCTTTTGTCAACATGGGCATGGTGTCCGGCATCCTGCCCGTGGTTGGCGTGCCCCTGCCCCTGATCAGTTACGGCGGAACTTCGCTGGTTTCAATCTGTCTGGGATTTGGGATATTGATGAGCATCAACACCCACAAAAAGCTAGTTCAGACGTGAACGGTGAAAATTGAATGCTAACGGTCCAGCTTCCGCCACGCCCGAAATGTTAGTGCGTATTTCAGGATTCACGCTACGCTGCGTGGTGCTGCTTACCATCGCTGCCACCCTCAGCGCCTGCGGCAGTGCACCGCGGCGCAGCGGCACCATTGACCGTCTGCCGGGTTCATCCGGTGCGCCCCCTGCGCGTGGTGGCGGCTATTACCTTGACGACGGTCCTGGCGCCATGGCGCCGGCCAATCTGGATGCGGTGCCCGATGCGGTGCCCAAAATGGAACCTCTGCACCGCGGCACCATGCGGCCCTATGTAGTCATGGGACGCGACTACACGCCGATGACCCGGCTGGTACCGTACAAGGCTCGCGGCATTGCTTCCTGGTACGGCAGGCGCTATCACGGCAAACAAACCTCCTCGGGCGAGATTTATGACATGTACGGGATGACCGCAGCACATACAGTATTGCCCATTCCGAGTTACGTGCGGGTCACCAGCATCGCCAACGGCAGATCGGTCATCCTGCGCGTCAATGACCGCGGCCCGTTTATCAGCGACCGTCTGATTGATTTGTCGTACACGGCCGCGTACAAGCTGGGCATACTCGGAGCTGGCAGCGGCATGGTCGAAGTCGAAAGTATGATTCCAGGAGTGACTCCGCCACCCGAACCGCCGGTGGCCACTGCGCCGGTTGCGACGTTGCCGGCGCCTGCCGCCGCAATGTCCGCCAGCAGCATGGAGACGATGGTAGCTGCAGTCCCGCTACTCCCACCTGCCGCCATACCGGTTACGCCGGTCATCCCTGACGCACCACCGCCTGCTGTCACCTCCGTCGCAGCGCCGGTGGCCGCAGCCGCTGGCGGCAGCTACCTGCAATTCGGCGCATTTGGCGTCCAGACAAACGCCGAGAGTTACCTTGCGCGCCTGCAGACGCAGGCTGATTGGCTCTCAGGATTGTTGAACATCAACCTCAGTGATGGCATTTACAGGGTGCAGGCGGGGCCGTATGCAAGCGAGGCCGCAGCGCGCGAGGCCGCCGTACGTGCAGAGCAGTCATTGGGCGTGAAGCCGGTCGTCGTCACACGTTAATTCAGGCATTGCGCCTGGAGGCGCCCGATCAATGCCGGTGATGCGCCGCCGGCTGGCCGGTAACGTCACGCACCTCTACCGACAGATCGACAGTTTCGCGTTTGTTGCCGGCGAGCGCGAAAGTCAGTTTCAGCGGTACGTGATCACCAGCGCGCAACGGCTGGTTTAGACCCGCCAGCATCACGTGATAACCGCCGGCGGCGAATTTCACGGGCTTGCCTGCGGGTATGTCTACGCCGTCCACTGGCAACATGCGCATGACGCCGTTTTCCATTTTCATGTGATGTACTTCCACGGTTTTCGCCGCCGGGCTGGCCACGCCTACCAGTCGCGCGGCTGATCTGCTCGTAAATTCCATGTACGCGCCAGTCGCCGTCTGACCCTGAACCGTACCGCGTATCCACGCGTCTTTTACGGAAATTTCCTGGGCCTGGACGGCTCCGGCAAACAGCAGTGCTGAGCCCAGCGCAACCCGCAATGTTCTACTCAATAACCAACGAAACATTAAAAATCCTTTATAAACAACAAGTTATAATTATTTTCCGGGCGTATGCAGTTCGTCGTTGTTACAGCACATAACGCGCCAGATCCTCGTTCTGCGCCAGATCCTTCAGCCGCGCATCGACATAGGCCGCGTCGATAATCACGGTTTCCGGATGACGACCGGCATCGAATGACACGTCTTCCAGCAGCCGCTCCATTACCGTGTGCAGCCGCCGCGCGCCGATGTTTTCCGTGCGCTCATTGACCTGCCAGGCGATCTCGGCCAGCCGCTTCACGGCATCAGGTTTGAACACCAGCTCGACATTCTCGGTCTTGATCAGCGCTTCATACTGCCGGGTCAGGCAGGCATCGGTACTGGTCAGGATGCGCTCGAAGTCATCCACAGTCAGGCTCTTCAGTTCGACGCGGATCGGCAGCCTGCCCTGCAATTCCGGTATCAGGTCTGATGGCTTGGACAAATGAAACGCGCCGCTGGCGATAAACAGGATGTGATCGGTTCTGATCATTCCGTATTTGGTGGTGACCGTCGTGCCCTCGACCAGCGGCAACAGATCACGCTGCACGCCCTGACGCGAGACATCGATGCCGGACACTTCGGAACGCGTCGCCACTTTGTCGATCTCATCAATGAACACGATGCCGTTCTGCTCGACATTGTTCACTGCGGCGATTTTCAGTTCTTCGTCGTTGACCCGCTTTGCCGCCTCTTCATCGATCAGCAGTTTCATGGCTTCGCTGATTTTCAGCTTGCGCTGCTTGCGCCGGGCATTACCCAGGTTCTGAAACATGCCCTGCAACTGCGCCGACAGGTCTTCCATTCCCGGTGGCGTAAGGATTTCCATCTGTGCTGCAGATGCGGCCAACTCGATTTCAATTTCACGCTCGTCGAGTTCGCCTTCGCGCAGCATTTTGCGGAACTTCTGCCGCGTCGCTGATTCAGTATCCGTCACGCCGTCGCGCGCGGGCGTCAGCAGCGCATCCAGCACGCGCTCTTCTGCACTGTCCTGCGCCTGGTGCTTGACGCGACGCATGGCTTCAACACGCGCATCCTTGATCGCCGCGTCGACCAGATCGCGGATGATGGTATCGACGTCGCGGCCGACATAGCCGACTTCCGTGAATTTGGTGGCCTCAACTTTGACGAAAGGCGCATTGGCCAGCCGCGCGAGCCGGCGCGCAATTTCAGTCTTGCCGACACCGGTCGGGCCGATCATCAAAATGTTTTTCGGCGTGATTTCCTGGCGCAGCGGTTCCGGCACCTGCTGGCGTCGCCAGCGGTTGCGCAGGGCAATCGCCACTGCGCGCTTGGCATCATTCTGCCCAACGATATGCTTGTCGAGTTCGTGGACGATTTCCTGCGGGGTCATTGGAGTCATGGTGTTAAAGCCGGGGTCAGAAGCGTGTAAGTTAATTGCTGAAAGATGCAGCGCACAAACACAGACAGGCCGCAGCGCAGCCCGTGCCCGCCTCGGCGCGTCAATCCAGGGTTTCGATCACGTGCTGCTGGTTGGTGTAAATGCACAGGTCGCCGGCAATGGACAGCGATTTTTTGATGATGTCCTGTGGTGCGAGGTCGGTGTTTTCCAGCAACGCGCGCGCCGCTGCCTGCGCATAAGCGCCGCCGCTGCCGATGGCCACCAGCCCCAGTTCGGGCTCCAGTACATCGCCGCTGCCGGTGATAATCAGCGAATGATCACGATCGGCAATGGCCAGCATGGCTTCGAGCCGGCGCAGTATGCGATCCGTACGCCAGTCTTTTGCCAGCTCCACCGCCGAGCGCATCAGGTTACCCTGATGTTTTTCCAGCTTGGTTTCGAAGCGTTCAAACAAGGTGAATGCATCAGCCGTACCGCCGGCGAAGCCGGCCAGTATCCGGTCCTGGTAGAGCCGGCGGATCTTGCGCGCGGTTGCCTTGACGATGATGTTGCCCAGCGTAACCTGCCCGTCACCACCCAGAGCGACGCGCGTGCCGCGGCGCACTGAGAGTATGGTTGTTCCATGAAATACCGGTTCTGCCATGAGTTTGGAGTAAGCCGTTGATTAGATTGGGCCGGCAGACTTGGCCGGCAGCTTGCAGATGAGGGCGTTCAGCGCATTTTCAACCCGCATCATGATTCCAGCCTGAATACGACGGGCACCCGCACCCAGGCTTCCACATTCTGCACACCGCGCCGCGCCGGGACAAAACGCCAGGCCCTAACAGCATCCAGCGCCGCGCTGTCCAGTGGCGACGAACCACTGGACTGGTCCACTTCCACGCGCACCGGCACTCCCGCCGGGCTGACCAGCACTTTCAGGGTTACCTTGCCTTCATCGCCGTTGCGGCGCGCTGCAGGCGGATATCGCGGGGGCGGGTTGCGCAGATAGGCGGCGTTGAATTCTGGTTGCGTTGAAATCGTCTCCGCACGGGAAGCAATCGGTGCAGTTGTGGATGCAACCGGTGCAGGCACCACGTGGGAGGACTGATTGGGATCGACGGTATTTCCCGACTGCGCTGCGGTATCAGGTTGCACCATCAACGCATGATTGACCGTCTGCGGCTGGCGCGGTACTGGCGGTGCCTTGTCGGTCCGGCGTTGCGGCTGTTCCGCGGGGCGCGGTGTTGCGGCAGCAGGCGGTAATGCTGGCGCGACAACCTCTGCCTCACTCCGCACCATCACCACTTCTAATATCGGCATCTGAGACAAGACCGGCAACAGCGACCAGGAAGGCGCCAACAGAATAATCAGCGCATGCAGAGCCGCACTGGCAAGCACACACACTGCCAGCAAACGCTGCGGAGTGTAAATATGACCGGCGATCCGTATCGAACTGTTCATCGCGTACTGAAACGCTGCCCGCACAGGCAGCAGTTATCAAGGGAACACACATTATCCGGCATATCCCCACGGCGCCACAATTGCGCGCCGCACGAGTTACGGGAGCCACAAGCTAATCAAGCATCGGGACGGGCCCACCTACATGCCGGCCCAGGCACAGCGCTATACTGTCAAAGCACCATGAAACCGCTTTTAATTTTCCTGATCGACGCCTACCGCCTGCTGCTGTCGCCGTTTTTCGGCACGCAGTGCCGGTTCTATCCCACCTGCTCGGCATACGCGCGCGAAGCCATCGAAATCCACGGCGCACTCAAGGGCTGCTGGCTGACCATCAGGCGTCTCGGCAAATGCCACCCCTGGCACGAAGGCGGCATTGATTACGTGCCCCCGGTCAAACCACCGCTTTAGATTTTGTGCGGCAGACCAGCCCTTTCAGGTACTCGCCTTCAGGAAAACTAAGCCCCACCGGATGATCTGCTGCGCCATGCAGCCATCCTTCGATATCAGCTGCGACACCGGCATCGAGCGCCGCGCCGGCGACTATTTTTTGGAACAGGTCGGCGCTGACGCCTCCTGAGCACGAATAGGTCATCAGTACGCCGCCGGGATTGAGCAGCTTGAACGCCAGCAGGTTGATGTCCTTGTAGGCGCGCGCCGCCTTTTCCGCATGCGCCGCTGTCGGCGCAAACTTCGGCGGATCAAGCACGATTACATCAAAATGGCGGGCGCCGTCACGCATCGCCCGCAAAGACTTGAACACGTCTGCTTCCAGCCACTCCGCACCGCCCAGCCTGTTCATTGCGGCGTTTTCCCGTGCCGCGGCGAGCGCAGGCCCCGAACTGTCGATGGCCGTAACTGCAGCCGCACCGCCTGCGAGCGCATGGACGGCAAAACCACCCGTATAACAAAAACAATCCAGCACCTGTTTGCCGGCGGCCAGTGTACGCAGCCGCGGCCGGTTGTCGCGCTGATCCAGATAAAAACCCGTTTTGTGCCCGCCCTCGACATCGACGACAAACTGCAGTCCGTGCTCGGTGATGGTGAGCGGACTTGTCGCCGCGGTGCCGCGCAGCAGGCCGGTGTGCGGTGGAAGTCCTTCGAGTTGCCGCACGTCGGCATCCGAACGCTCAACCACACGAACCACACCCGGCAGCGCCGCCAGTGCGTCACCGATCGCATCACGCCAGCGTTCAGCACCGGCCGCCAGCAGTTGCACGACTACGGTATCACCGTAACGGTCGGCCACCACACCCGGCAGGCCATCGGTTTCGCCATGCACTACGCGCACCGCATTCGTGACACCGCTGGACAACAGGGAGGCGCGCCTTGCAGCGGCCTGCGCAATGCGTTGAGCGATAAAATCTGCATCGATTTCGCACAGTTTCCAACTCCACACTCGCGCGCGGATCTGGGATTGCGGACTGTACGCTGCGATCGCCTGCAACGCGCCGTCAGCCGAGCGCACCTCGACCGAGTCTCCAGCCAGGGGATTTCCATCGATACGCGCGACGCCACCGGAGAATATCCACGGATGGCGACGCAGCAATGATTTCTCGCGCCCCGGCTTGAGGATCAGCTTATGCATGCTGCAATTCAAGAACTGCGCGGCGCAGCCGGAAAATGTCGCGACAGAAATTCGAAATAATGTTGATTGAACTCCACCGGATTCTCCGCCCACGGATAGTGCCCCGAGCCGGAGACGACACCAAACGCGCAATCGGGAATCATGTCCGCCACGCGCTTCATGCCCGCCAGATGCCCCACTTGATCGACGGCACCGGCGACGAGCAGGGTCGGTATGGTAATCGCCTTGAATCCGGCAACCGCCTCCGCTTCCGGATAAGTCTGTACTGCCCTGACCGCTGCCTTGACGGTGTCGGGCGGCGTCAATGACGCCCATTGCCGCACCAGGTCAACCTCCTCGCCGCCTGATGCAGGACCCAGCATGGTATCCACGATCATGCGATTGACGGTCACCGGATCGGTGCCCGGCGGTGGCGGCGCAGTGCGCTTGCGCACGAACTCCTCCTGTTCTTCCTTGGTGCGATTGGCGAAATACCCTATCGTCGACGAAATCACCAATCCGTGCACCAGATCCGGCGCCTTCAGCCGGATGCGCGAAGAAATCTGCCCTCCCATGCTGTGCCCGTGAACAACATTCTGTGCGGTGCCCTGCGCGCGCAGCAGTTGGACGCCCGCCTCGGCAACGACATCAAAACTGAAGTCCGGCGGCAGCAGCGACAGCCCGTAACCCGGCGCATCCCAGGCCACCACGCGATAGCCCCGGGCCACCAGGCGTGCGGTCTGAAAACGCCAATACTCTTTGGAACCGTAAATCCCGTGCAGCAAAAAAACGGAGACGCGACCGGTGCCCGTTACCTGGAAATCCGGTAAACCCATAACTGTTTCTCCAATTTATTTTTCTTTCCTGCGGGCGCGCGGGTGTGCAGCGTCGTAGATTTTGGCAAGGTGTTGAAAATCCAGTTGTGTATACACCTGTGTCGTCGAAATGCTTGAATGGCCCAGCATTTCCTGCACCGCGCGCAGATCGCTGCTGGATTGCAGCACATGCGAAGCAAATGAATGGCGGAGCATGTGCGGATGTACGCGGGCGGCAATGCCCTGCTGCTGCGCCCGTTGCTGCACCCGGGTCTGTATCGCACGTGGTCCCAGCCGGCGGCCCTGCCGGGTGACGAACAGGGCTAGTTCGTCGACCCGGGGAATTGCGGAACGTTCGGCAAGCCAGGCGCGCAGCGCCTTCGTCGCGTGACTGCCCACCGGCACGATGCGAGTCTTGCCGCCCTTGCCGGTGACGCGTACCGTGGCATCAGCGAAATTGATATCGTCAGGTGCAAGGCTGGTCAGTTCAGCCAGGCGCAGGCCGGAGGAATAAAACAATTCGAGCATGGCCCTGTCACGCATGGCCAGCGGATCATCGGCATCAATTTCCACCAGTTGCCGGGCTTCATCGGGAGACAGCGCATGCGGCAGGTGTCTGGCGCTTTTTGGCGCGCGGATGCCAACGCAGGGATTCTGTTTACAGCCGTGGTCGCGGGCAAGATAGCGGTAGAAACCACGCCACGCTGACAGCATGCGCGCGAGGCTGCGGCCGTCCAGTCCCTGGCCATGCAACTGGGCGATGTAGCGCCGTATGTCATGGGTGCGCAGCGCGGTCGGCAAGGTATCGCCGGCCATGGCAAGCAGCGTTTCCAGATCCCGCCGGTAATTCTTTGCAGTGTGCGCCGCGAGCCGGCGTTCATGCGTGAGGTGCTGCAGATACCCCTGCAGCAGAGGCTGCGCGGGGCCGGTCGCCGGCGGTGTCGTGCGTGGTTGAGATCGCCCGCGGGCGGTCACGCCGACTCCAGGTGGTGCAGCAAGCAGGCGGCAATCACCTCACCGATGCGTGTCAGGTATAGCGTGCCCATCTCGGGATAGAAGCGCTGCGCATCCTCGCTGGCCAGCGCGAGCAGCCCGAATGTGTCCTTGCCGCGCAACGCGACGTACGCATAAGACTTCAGCAGCGGCGCAGCCTCGCCGAAACAGTCCGCCGTATCTGCCATGGCCAGCGGCCCGCAATGCGGGTGCACCAGGCCCGCGGCAAAGCTGCGGGTGGCATCGGATGCTGGTGCCGCCTCCGGCACATCCGGCACCATCCCCTGATGCCAGATTCGCAGCGCCACATGGGGCACCGAAAAATCCTCACGCAGATTGAAGCCGACCGCGTGCAGTAGTGCAGGGAGATCCTGCGCGGCGATCAGCGTCAGCGTCAGCCGGTGCACCTTCTCGCCGATGGCGTCATTTTCTTCGCCGAACTGGATCATTTCGCTGAGCTTGGTTTCCAGCTGCTTTGCGCGCTCGCGCAGCGTCAGGATCTGCCGCTCACTGATCGAAATTGCGCGGCCGCCATGCGGATGCGGAATGAACACGTCGGCCACGACTTCGGCGTAGCTCTCGAAAAATTCCGGGTGTTCCTTCAGGTACGCCGCGACATCATCAGGTTTCATCAGTGGTTATTCCTTGCTCTTTTCACTTGTTTTACGGGTATACGCGCAGTTTGACCCAATATTCATTCCGGCAACGTGATTTCGCCATCGAACACGCTCACTGCCGGCCCGGTCATCAGCACCGGCTGGCCAGCGCCTGCCCATACTATAACGAGGTCGCCGCCACGCGTCGAAACCGTGACCCGGCCATCGAGCAGGCCGCGTTCTATGCCAGCCACTACGGCCGCACACGCGCCCGTGCCACAGGCCAGCGTCTCGCCGGCACCACGTTCATAGACGCGCAGCCGGATGTGCGCACGGTCAACGATCTGCATATAGCCCGCATTCACGCGTTGCGGAAATTGTGGGTGCGCTTCGATCAAAGGACCTTCGGTGGTCACCGGAGCCACCGCGACATCGGGCACGACTTGCACCGCATGGGGGTTCCCCATGGATAACACATTGATTTTTATTGTTTTTTTATCTAGCTGCAAATCGTATTGCGCCGCCCGCGACGGGGCGCTGAAAGGGACGCGCGCCGGTTCGAACTCGGGCACCCCCATGTTCACCGTGACCTGGCCGTCCGCCTCCAGTCTGGGCTCAATCACGCCGCCCAGCGTGCCGACACGAATGCTGGTCTTGGTCGTGAGCCCGCGTTCTCGTACATAACGCACAAAACAGCGCGCACCATTGCCGCACTGCTCCACCTCGCCGCCATCCGCATTGAAGATGCGGTAATAAAAATCGGTATCGGCGGTGCGGGCCGGCTCCACCAGCAGGATCTGGTCGCAGCCTATGCCGAAATGACGATCCGCGATGTGACGCAACTGTGCCGGCGTCAGTGCCACTCGCGACACGGTGGCATCGACAACTACAAAGTCATTGCCGAGCCCGTGCATTTTGGTGAATTTCAGCCGCATGTCATCCTCACCCTCAAACGCAGGCATCCCGGTAATCGCGGTAAATACAGCGGTCCATGATGACGGTCATGCCACCGGCCTGCGCCACAGCAGCTGCCGGTTCGTTGACTATGCCTTCCTGTATCCAGATGGCCTTCAGCCCCAGCGCCAGACATTCATCGACGACACCGTCTATGTGCTCGGCATTGCGGAACACATCGACAAGATCGATGTGCTCGGTAATGTCAGCCAGCCTTGGGTAAACTTTCTCGCCGAGGATTTCCCGTGCCGACGGATGCACCGGTATCACCCGGAAGCCATAACCCTGGAGCGCCTGCGCCACTCCGTGGCTGGGTCGGGCCGGATTGGGCGACAGCCCGACTACGGCGATGATTTTGACTTTTTTCAGCAGCGCGCAACGCGCAGCGGCATCCGGATTCTCAAACACGGTCAAAGCGCCCTTGCCATAATGTAATCATCCATCACAAATCCACCGCCGATCGCCTTGGTCGCGGTATCGCGCACGACAAAGCCGTATTTCAGATACGCGGCAATCGCAGCTTGATTTCCGCGGTTGACCGCCAATACCAGTTCAACACATCCCTGCTCGCTTGCGGTCGCCTGAGCCTGCGCGATCAGCAAGGCTGCACTCCCGCTGCGTTGCTGCTGCGGATGCACGTACAGCTTGTCAATCTTCAACGCTTGCATGCCCGGCTCCAGCTGCAGCGCGAGATAGGCAACGATGCGGTCCAGCACAGTCAGCTTGTACCACCACACATCCGGGCGCGCGAGTTCCGCGCGGATCACCGACGGCGCGTACCGCTGCGCCAGCATGTATTCTATCTGCGCGACACTGATGATGCCGGGATAATGTGCATGCCAGATCTCGCGCGCCAGCTCGGCAATCGCTTCCACATCGCGATCCGCCACCGGCGCAATGGCGCTTTCATGGGACGGCCCGGATGCTTTGCCCTGCACGCTGCATCTGCCGCGCGCTAATAAAAGCGCGGCGCTCCCGGCGGCCGCGTCTTGAAACGCTTGTGCAGCCAGTAATACTGCTCGGGCATCTCGCGCACCCGCTCCTCGATGTAGGCATTCATGCGCCGCGTATCCGCCGCCAGATCGCCGCTGGGGAAATTTTCCCATGCCGGATGGAAGCGCAGCACGTAACCTTCGCCGCCTGGCAGCTGGGTGGTCACCGCAGGCACGATGACCGCGCCGGTCAGCGATGCAATGCGCGAAAGCCCGGTGATTGTCGCCGCAGGCACATTGAAGAACGGCACGAATATCGAGTCGCGTTCGCCGAAATCCATGTCCGGCAAATAATAGAACGGCAAACCTGATTTGATCGCCTTTGCCACCGGCCGGATGCCGTCCTGCCGCGAATAAAGCTCAGTAGGTCCCAGGCGCGTACGGCCGTGCAGCAGCACATCGTCGAACGCAGAATTTTTCTGCTTGCTGTACACCGAGACCAGCGGGTATTCGGCAGTCAGACGGATGCCGCCCATGTCGAGACCAACAAAGTGCGGCGCCAGCCAGATCACCGGCCGGTGGCGCACGGCATGCCAGTGTTCCAGTCCCTCGATGCGCACTGTGCGCAACACGCGCGCGCGGCTGCCCCACCACAAGATGCCGTGTTCGAGCAGACTGCGGCCGAACGCCGTGAAGTGACGGCGCGCCAATGCGGTACGCTCGCCGTCATCCAATTCCGGAAAACACAGCCGCAGGTTGATTTGCACTACCCGCCGCCGCTCAAGCGCCAGCGTATAAAGCGCCAGCCCGACCGCGCGGCCCAACACCGCCAGCGTTGCCAGCGGCAGCCAATGCAGCAGCCAGATCAGCGCGAGACCGATGCGCGTCATCATGCGGCGCGGCCTGGCGGCGGCTCGGC
>JBBKXO010000282.1:0-15422 GCA_037969525.1 Burkholderiales bacterium
AACAGGAAATCGCCCTCGATGCCGGTAATCCGCGGCCAGTTGTCCCCGTAATGCACGGTGCCGTCGCTGACTTTTGCCGCGACTTCAAAAATGCCTTTGCTTTCGTCGGCAAACGGAAAGTGCTGCAATTCTCCCTTCACGCGGAATCGGACGTCATTCGAACTGCCTGCAGGAAACGCCTTGTCCAGCCATGGCCTGGAACCCTTGGCCACCGTCAATGGCAGGTAAACCGATGCGCGCTGTGCCAAACCCCGGGTCAAGTGCCCGGTCAGATCCGCCGCACCAGGTCCATCAGTCGCGGTACGGTAGCTGCCGAACAGCGTGCCCGCGAGGTCGGCGTTGGCATATGCGAAATTGCTGAAGCGTAGCTCAGTGTTCTGGCCGGCATGCGACCATGCCATTTGACCGGTCAGTGTATCGAAGCGCAAACGCTCACGGAACAAGGCCGGCAGGTCCAGCGTCGCTTTCTGCGTAACCATATGCAGAGTGCCGCCCTTTTCGGTGCCATCGACATTGCCGCTGAAACCGGTAAAACCGGGGAAGCCATCGTGCTGCTTCAGTGACAGTTCGTTGAAGCGGCTGCGCAGCGAATACTTGACCGGGCGCGGCCAGGTGCCGGTCCAGCGCATGGCCAGATCATAAACACCGCCGGCGGGCGCATAGGCGACCAGTGACTTGCGCAGCCCATCGTCGAACGGCAGCCGGTCCGCCAGTTGCACCAATGGGGCGAGTTCCAGCGCATTCGCCGTGAATTCCCCGCTGGTATAACCGTCAACGCCCGCGCCGCCCAGCCGCAGCATCAGGTCCACCGGCGGCAGCGCCAGACGATCGCCTGTAATAAATGCCAATTTGCGGGTGGTCAATTCGAAACCGTCGCGCATCCGCTTCCACGCAAACCGGCCGCCGAGTTGCATCATGTCCAGTTCCGGCAGTTGGGCACCGAGCCGCGTTCTGACGTCGCGAAGCTGGGCGTCGGCTGTGACCGCAGTCAGTTCATTGCGGTCAAACGTGAACCAGGCACGCAATGCACCGGTGCCCTGTGGAAAACGCACCGGAAAATCAACCCATTGCCGCCACGCTGCAATATCAACATGATCCACCTGCAGGAACAACTGACCGGTCAGCGCCGCCGCGAGTGACTGGAAATCGTCGCCGCTCAGGTCGGCACGCAGGTCCAGGGGCGATGCCAGCGCAGCCGGAGGCACCGCACGCAGTCCAAGCTGATGCCGCGCGCCCTTGTTGATTATGCGCAGATGCAATTGGTCCAGTTCCAGCGTCGGAGCAGCGCGCTTCTCGTCATTCCAGATCAGCCGCGCATCATGTATTACGATGTCACGCTGGCCAAGTAGCCATTGCGAAAATCCCCCGCCGCCCGGGGTATCAACATTCATTGCGATGCCGGCGACGGTAATGGCGCCGCCGATATCCCGGCGCACCGTCAATACCGGCTTGTAAATATCGAGTGCGTGAAAATTGATTTGCAATTGCGCCGCTGAACGCCAGGACAGCGTAGCGTCGATGCGCGGCAATTCCAGCGCTGGCCGCCCCTCGGTGTCGTGGACTATGACATGCGCCAGTGCCAATTGCGGACGCAGTCCGTCCCAGTTCGCACTGATGCCGCCTATGGTGATGCGCTGCTGCGCCGCCCGGCTCAGGGTTTGTGCAATATCATCGCGATAAGCCGCGATATCGGGCAATATCCAGTAACGTAACGTGAGTACTGCAGCACCAAACGCGAAGCCGATCGCAAGAACGATCCAGGTCAGCAGGCGATAAATCCACAGTGATCTGCTCTGAATTCGGCGGCGCACTGCTGCAAAGCTCATTTTTTACCTGAAAAAATATAAAATGCGTTAGTGAAACAAGGGCTTAGCCTTTCCATTCTAACGCGAACCGGATATGGAATCGAATAACGCACAACAGCCGGTAGCCGCCGACCTGTCCATCGCTGCAGCAACCCGCTACAGCCGCTATTTACTGCGCCTGCTGACCGCCAATCCCGCAGTGCTTTTGGCATCCGAACTCGACCAGCCATACTCCGCAGCGGAGATGCAGTCCGGAATTACTGCCGCGGCGATTACCGATGATCACAGTCTTGGGAGCGCGCTGCGGCGCCTGCGCCAGCGGGTCATGGCACGGATGATAGTGCGTGATCTCAGCGGTCGCGCCAGCCTGAGCGAAGTTGTTGGCACAGTGACACATCTTGCCGAAATCACCATCCGTACCGCCGTCACTCAGTTACACAGGGATATGACTGCCGTACATGGCGAACCACGGGGCGCCACCGACGGGGCGCCGCAACAGCTGCATGTGATCGGCATGGGGAAACTGGGTGGCGCCGAACTCAATGCCTCATCGGACATCGACCTGGTGCTGATCTATCCCGAAGAGGGCGAAACCGATGGCGCGCGAACGTTGAGCAACCACGAGTTCTTTACGCGCATGTCGCGACGACTGATCACTGCTCTTAACGAATGGACCGAGGACGGCTTCGTGTTCCGCGTTGACACCCGTTTGCGGCCGTATGGCGACAGCGGTCCGCTGGTCGTCAGCTTTGAGATGCTCGAGAACTACCTGATTACCCAGGGCCGGGCCTGGGAACGTTATGCCTGGATCAAGGCCCGCCCGCTGACCGGTGACCAGTCAGCTGCTTTGCTGGCACTGGTCCGCCCCTTCGTCTACCGCCGGCATCTCGATTACAGCGCATTCGCATCCATGCGCAACCTGCACAGCCAGGTCCGGCACGAGGTCAGCCGCCGCGACCGGCTCGACAACATCAAACTTGGTCCCGGCGGCATTCGCGAAATTGAATTCATTGCCCAGGTGTTCCAGTTGATCCGCGGCGGACACGAGCACGCGCTGCAGCAGCAATCCACGTTGCCTGTGCTCGCCGCTCTGGGAGAGCGCCAGTTCATTGCGCCGGCTGCCGTCGCCGAACTCAGTGCCGCTTATGTGTTTCTGCGCAATCTCGAGCACCGCCTGCAGTACCGCGACGACCAGCAAACACAGGCGTTGCCGCTCGATGCGACCGAGCTCAAACTGCTGGCGGCCAGCATGGGGTTCGCCGACGATGCGACATTTGGAGCGGCGCTGTCACAGCATCGTGCCGCAGTTACCCGGCAATTCGACTCGATATTTGCCGCCGGCGACTCTGAAGCACATCAACTCGCCGGGCTATGGCACGAAGAGGACGCTGACAGCGAGAATGCGGCAGAACAGCTCTCGAACCTGGGCTATGCCCGTGCTGCCGAGCTGTGCCGGCGACTGGCACTGTTTCGTCACGGCAGCCGCTATCGCCAGATGCCTGCGGACAGCCAGCGGCGACTGGACCGGCTGGTACCCGCGGCCATAGCTGTTGCCGCCACGCACCATAACCCGGACACCACGCTGGAGCGTCTGCTGGAATTATTCGAAAGCATCAGTCGCCGCCAAGCTTATCTCGCGCTGCTGCACGAATACCCACATGCGCTGGACCGCGTCGCCGACCTGATGAGCGCCAGCCCGTGGGTTGCGCATTACATCACCCAGCATCCGATCCTGCTCGATGAGTTGCTGGACGCGCGCACGCTGCTGGCCGCACCGGACTGGGAAGCACTGCGCGCCGAGCTGAAGGCAAGCCTGGCAGCCACCGCAGACGACATCGAGCGACAGATGGATTTTTTAAGGCATTTCAAGAACACCCAGACCCTGCACTGCATCGCGCAGGATCTCGCCGGCACGCTGCCGCTGGAACAACTGAGCGACCGCCTGTCCGATCTTGCCTGCGTAATACTCGAGGAAGTGCTGCGTCTGTCGTGGCAGGGTCTGCGCCAGCGTCATTGCGACACACCGCACTTCGCCATCGTCGGTTACGGCAAGTTGGGCGGCAAGGAACTCGGATACGCCTCCGATCTGGACATCGTATTCGTCTACGATGATGCCGCGCCTGAAGCCGCTGAAAACTACGCGCGACTGGCACAACGCATCAACAACTGGCTGACCAGCATCACCGTAGCCGGCGTGCTTTATGAAACCGACCTGCGGCTGCGCCCGAATGGCGAAGGCGGATTGCTGGTGACCTCCCTGGAGAGCATGCGCGAGTACCAGTTGGACAAGGCGTGGCTGTGGGAACACCAGGCATTGACCCGGACGCGCAGCGTAGCCGGTGACGCCGGCATCGGGCGGGCCTTCGAGGAGTTAAGGGTCACCGTGCTGCGCACGGCGCGCGATCCCGCGGTACTGCGCGAGGAAATTCTCGGCATGCGCAGAAAAATGTTCGATGCCCATCCCAATACCAGCAAACTATTCGACATCAAACATGATCCCGGCGGCATCATTGATGTCGAGTTCATGGTGCAGTACCTGGTATTGGGTCACTCCCACGCGCACCCGGAACTCACACTCAATTCCGGCAATCTGGCGTTGCTTAATACCGCTGCGGCGCTGGGACTGGTCAGCACCGCGCATGCGGATGCGGTACGCGCGGCCTACCGCCAGTTCCGCGCCCTGCAGCATCAATTGCGTCTCGCCGGCGAAAAATATGCGCGTGTGGAACCTCCCAGCGTGGCGGTATCTACGGCAGCAGTCGCCGCACTCTGGAAAACCCTGTTTGCCGGCACTGATACCGCGGCGGAACCCGCCGGCCGCGGCTAAACGGTGACGTCCCGCAGATGTGGCGCCAGATCGATCAGCCGGTGGGCCCGGATGCGCCCCTTGCCCTTGATGTTCAACTCCACTGGCGTCGCATCGAATTGAAACAGATTCCGGCAACGCCTGTAGGTCAGATCGTCTACAAGGATCGTATCTGCCGGGGCTTCCCCGGTCACCCGGCTCGCTATGTTGACGGTGTCGCCCCACAGGTCGTAAATAAACTTGCGGGTACCGATTACGCCTGCAACCACTGGTCCTGAGCAGATGCCGACGTGGATGCCGATTTCAATTTGGCGCCTTGCGGAAAATTCTTTCATGTACTGACTCATATCCAGCGCCAAGCGCAGCATCGACGAGGTGTAATCGCGGGCATCAACGGCAAAATCCACTCCGTCGTGCTCCTGCAAGCCGCCGGCCACCATGTAGGCATCGCCTATGGTCTTGATTTTCTCAAGTCGATGAAAATCCGCCAGCGCATCAAATTTCGAAAAAACCTCGTTCAGCAGTTCGACCATAGCCTTGGGAGGCACATTCTGGGCGAGTTCAGTAAAATTGATGATGTCGGAGAACATTACGGTGACGTCGGCAAAACCGTCGGCGATGATGCCCTGCTGGTCTTTCAGCCGCTGCGCGATCGGTGCCGGCAGTATGTTGAGCAACAGCGCTTCCGATTTTTCCTGCTCAATCCGCAACAGCCGGTTTTGATCGGTGACAGCATCCTCCAGCTTGTCGCGCTGGCTCACGAAGTAGCTGATCAGCAGGTACATGATGGTCGACATCGCCGCAAAATTCAGGGTGAAAAACACCGCGATGCTCTGCATGGTGACGCCCGATTCGACACCCTCGGTCAGCCAGTAATCGAAAAAACCCGAAAGTGCGGTCAATATGATGTAAGCGGCGTACCACGGCAGTGAAGGGCGGGCACCCTGAAATATCATCACACCCACCGGCGCCAGCAGCGCCCATAGCGCCACGCCAGACGAACTGACGTAACTGCCGATGCTCCACTGCATGATGAACGGCACGAACAGAAAGAGGGTGACCTGCAGCGTGCGGAACACCGCGAAATTTAGGGTATAGACGTAATACGCCAGAGAAAGTGCAGACACACCCAGATAAACGAGGGGCACTGTCGAGGAAAACTTGATGCCCATGGCCCAGTACAACGCCAGCCATAACACCGATCCGAATCCCATCAACCCACAGGCAAAGATCAGCAGCGTCTTGTTGAGCCGCTCCTGTTCGGTGTCCTGGGCATTAATGCTGCGTTCGCTCAGGCCGTTAAGCCGGGCACGCAGTTTTGCCAGCATCTAGTCTCCCACTTAGTTCCGCCGGATACCGGCCGGAGCCTCCCCTGCGATCAATGCCGTATTGTAGCCGGTAACCGCATGCACTTGTACCAAGCATGGTTTTGCTACGGCCAATTTGCCGCATCCATCGGCAGCGCCGGGCAAATCGGCTAAAATGCTCAGCCGCACAGTCACTGTGGGCAAAGGCCCTGTGTGCAGTCCGGGCTGGCAAGATCCAAATCAACTTTTATTGTATTCAATTCGGAGAACTTCGGCATGTCGATGGCTGATCGCGACGGGCAAATCTGGTATGACGGGAAACTGGTGCCCTGGCGCGACGCAACAACCCACGTCCTGACCCACTCCCTGCACTACGGGTTGGCGGTATTCGAAGGCGTCAGAGCCTATAAAACCGACATCGGCACGGCCATTTTCAGACTCAAGGACCACACCGACCGGTTTTACAACTCCGCGCACATTTACATGATGAAAATCCCCTATACGCGCGAAGTGCTGATGGAGGCGCACAGGGAAGTTGTGCGCGCCAACAAGCTGGAATCCTGCTATATCCGGCCGATCGCTTTCTTCGGTTCGGAAAAAATGGGCGTGTCACCCAAAGGTGCCAGCGTGCATGTCGCCATCGCAGCCTGGCAGTGGGGCGCCTATCTGGGCACCGAGGCGCTGGAAAAGGGCATCCGCGTGAAGACATCCTCTTACGCCCGCCACCATGTCAACGTATCGATGTGCCGGGCGAAATACTCCGGCACTTACGCCAACTCCATCCTTGCCAATCTCGAAGCCACGGAACACGGCTATGACGAAGGCCTGCTGCTCGATGTTGACGGTTTTGTCGCTGAAGGATCGGGCGAAAACCTGTTCATGGTCAAAAACGGCAAGCTCTACGAACCCGAACTCACCAGTTCGCTGATCGGCATCACCCGTGAATCGATCATTACGCTTGCTGAAGAAATGGGCTACACGGTCACCGCCAAACGCATCACGCGCGACGACCTGTATATCGCCGACGAAGCCTTCTTTACCGGCACTGCCGCGGAAGTCACCCCGATCCGCGAGCTCGACGGCCGCATGATCGGCGACGGCAAGCGCGGTCCGATCACCACGCGCCTGCAGAAAAAATTCTTCGAGTGCGTCAACGCCACAGCGGTCGAACATCGCAACTGGCTGACGCCGGTGGCCTGACTGCGAGCCATATAGCCATGACACAGCCCACCGCCAATAAATCGCGCCAGATCGAGATCACCGCAGCAGACCTGCCCCTGCATTGTCCGATGCCGTCGATGCTGCTGTGGAACGCCCACCCCCGGGTGTTCCTGCCGATCGAGAACACCGGTGATGCACTGTGTCCTTACTGCGGCACCCGTTACACGCTGAAAGGCGGCGCGGTCGCCGGCCATCACTGATGCGCGGTGCGCGGAAGCCATTCCGCGCGCTGCGCTGCCAATGAATCCGCAGCGCATCCTGATCGTCGGACCGTCCTGGGTCGGCGACACCGTAATATCCCAGCCGCTGCTGCAGTTACTCAGGCAACAGCACCCCGCAGCGCAGATCGACTACCTGGCGCCGCCGTGGACGCTGCCGCTGATTGCACGCATGCCCGAGGCAAGGCTGGGCATCGTCAATCCTTTCGGCCACGGCACCCTGCGCCTTGCTGCGCGCCGCCAACTGGGTCGCTCGCTGCGGCCTGCCGCATACGATCACGCGCTGATACTGCCAAATTCGTTCAAGTCGGCATTGATACCGTGGTTTGCCGGCATCCCCAGGCGCACCGGCTACCGCGGTGAGGCGCGCTGGGGTTTGCTCAACGACCTGCGGATACTCAACGAGCAGAAGCTGCCGCAGATGGTGCAGCGCTTCGCCGCACTCGCGCAGCAGCCTGACCAGCCGCTGCCGGCAGTGTTGCCGCAACCCGTGTTGGAATCCTCGCCCGAACAACAGCACCGTCTGCTGGCGCGACTGGGTCTTAATCCGGACAAACCGGTCATCGCCTTCTGTCCCGGCGCGGAATACGGTCCCGCCAAGCGCTGGCCCGAAGCCCATTTCGCCGCGCTGGCGCGCATGCTGTCGCAGCGAGGCTGTGCCGTCTGGCTGATCGGCTCCCCCCGGGATCATGCGGTCGCTGAAACCATAGTGCAGGCCAGCGCAGGAGCTTGCGTGAATCTTTGCGGGAAAACTGACATTGCCGAAGCCGCCGACCTGCTGGCTGCTGCGCGGCTGGTCGTCACCAACGATTCCGGACTGATGCATGTTGCCGCCGCAGTTGGTCGCCCCGTCATCGCACTCTACGGATCGAGTTCGCCACTCTTCACGCCGCCGCTGAGCGCTGATGCGCGCATCATCACCCTCAACCTGGAATGCAGTCCGTGCTTCGAACGCATTTGCCCGCTGGGCCATCTGAAATGCCTCAACGATCTTGCGCCGGAGCGCGTTTTCGCCGCAATTGAATTTGCTAAAATCGGCGCCTGACTCAGGCAGACCGGGGAGCTGTCGTGAAGAAAACGCTGTTCGCCACACCGCAGGACGCCGAAGCGGCTTTCTACGAAGCGTTCATCAAGCGCGACCTTGAAGCGATGATGGAAGTGTGGGCTGACGACGACGACATCTACTGCGTGCATCCCGGCAGTGCGCGCATTTCCGGCATCGAGCGTATCCGTGAATCCTGGCGCCAGCTGTTTTCAGGCGGCCAGGAACTGCGCTTCAATCTGCATGAACTGCAGGTCATCCACACCATGATGCTCGCAGTACACAGTGTCTACGAGCACATTTCCGTCGTCGGCCAGTCCCGTGCCCGGCAGCCGATGATCGCCACCAACATCTACCAGCGCACGGAGCGCGGCTGGCGCATGGTTGCACATCATGCCGCCGCCGCACCGGCGTCGATCAAGACCGATGCAGCGGATGAACCGGCAGTGAAGACGCTGCACTGAGCGCTGCACTGAGCGCTGCACTGTGCAGTGCATGGAATGCGGCATTGCAGGCTGCCACCCGCATACACTGTCCGCATAACGGAACTGACGGCACCAGATCAGCACTCATCCGATATACTCCGGCAGTCCGTTTGGTGGACGACCCGCTCTCCGGGTCGCAACGCGTGAAAACCAGCATCCCCCATCACCATGCCTGATCAGCAGCGAGCGCCGGAACTGTCATTGCCATCGCGCGGCAGCAAACCGCGCCGCCACGGCATTACCTCGATGATCGACTTCGGCCCCGACACCTTCGGCTGGTCCGGCGGCGAACGCGGCATCAGCGATCTGCTCGATGTTGCCGCGGCGTATATCGACTACGCCAAGATCTACGCGATGAACGCACTGCTGATTCCCGCCGAGGTGGTCACACGCACGACGCGCCTGTATCGCGACGCCGATGTCACTCCATTCGCCGGCGGCATCCTGTTTGAATATGCCTGGCACCGCAACGAAATCGACGGGCTGATCGCGCTGCTCGCGCGACTCGGCATACCCGGACTGGAAATTTCCGAAAATTACATCACGCTCTCCGACGACGAGCGTCAGCGCATGATCGCGCGCCTGCAAAAAGCCGGGTTGAACGTCGTCTATGAATTCGGGCGCAAGAACCCCGATACGCCTCTCAGTCTGGATTACCTGGAAAACATCGTGCGCGCGGTCGCTGATCAGGGCATCCATCACGTTACCGTCGAGCAATGCGAAATGGATCTGCTCGCCAGGGACTCGCCGCAAAGCCTGAAAGCACTGGCAACGCAGGACTGGTTCGGCCACGTGGTCATCGAAGCCGATCCCTACAGTTTCCCGCAACAGCATGTGCAGATGCTGCGAGATTTCGGCCGCGATGTGAATCTCGCCAACATTGCACCCGGACAGATCCTGCGACTCGAAGGCCTGCGTCAGGGCATCGGCCGCGCAGTCAACTATTCATTGCTTTCGGGTGACGACAGCCGGCCCGCCGGCGCCTCCGGGTAATCATTGCAATCTGTTGTTTTATTTATACATTTAGAGAGTATTCATGAGTACAACGATTTTTGGCCAGCCCCATGTGATCATCATCGGCGCCGGCAACGCCGCCGCCTGTGCCGCACTGGCCGCACGCGAGTCCGGTGGCCAGGTGATCATGCTGGAAGCCGCACCCGCCGAGGAATCCGGCGGCAACAGCCGTTACACCGCGGGTGCCATGCGCGTGCAATTCAACGGTGTTGAGGATCTCCTGCAGATTGTTCCCGACCTTACCGAAGAAGAAAAAAAAGCCGACTTCGGCACCTACACCGCAGAACAGTACTATGACGACATGGGGCGTATCACCCAGTACCGCACCGATCCCGACCTCTGCGAAATCCTGGTTTCGCGCAGCCTCGAAACCCTGACGTGGATGCGCAGGAAGGGCGTCAAATTTCAGGCCAGCTTCGGCCGCCAGGCGATGAAAGTTGATGGCAAGTTCAAATTTTTTGGCGGCCTTGCTGCCGAAACCTGGGGCGGCGGTCCGGGGTTGGTCGAAAACGAGCATCAGGCCTGCGCCCGCGAGGGCATAAAAATATATTACGAAACGCCAGCCACGGGACTGCTTACCGACGACGAAGGAAAAGTCATCGGAGTCAAGGCGCGACATCAGGGCAGGAATGTCGAAATCTCCTGCAAGGCCGTGGTGCTGGCCTGCGGCGGTTTCGAGTCCAATGCCGAAATGCGTACCCGCTACCTCGGTGCCGGCTGGGATCTCGCCAAGGTGCGCGGCACGCGTTTCAATACCGGCGCCGGCATCCGCATGGCGCTGGAAGCCGGGGCCCTGCCCTACGGCCACTGGTCGGGCTGCCACGCCGTAGGCTGGGATCTCAACGCGCCGCCATTCGGCGACTTGGCCGTTGGCGACAACTTCCAGAAACACAGCTATCCCATCGGCATCATGATCAATGCCAACGGCGAACGCTTCGTCGACGAGGGTGCGGACATCCGCAACTATACCTACGCCAAGTACGGTGCGGTGGTGCTGAATCAGCCGGGGTTGTTCGCGTGGCAGATCTTCGATGCCCAGTCGATACCGCTGCTGCGTGACGAATACCGCATCAAGCAGGTGACCAAAGTGCGCGCGGATACGCTGGAGGAGCTGGTGGAAAAGCTCGACGGTGTCAATGCCGCCGCCTGTCTGCGCGAAATTCATGCCTATAACAAGGCCGTGCGCACCGACGTGCCGTTCAACCTCACGGTCAAGGACGGACGCTGCACCGAGGGTCTGAAAATCAACAAATCGAACTGGGCGCTGACCATCGAGCAGGGGCCATTCGAAGCCTATGCCGTGACCTGCGGCGTTACGTTCACGTTTGGCGGCGTCAAGATCAACACCAGTGGCAATGTCGAGGACACCGCCGGCAGGCCCATTCCCGGCCTCTACGCTGCCGGAGAAATGGTCGGCGGCCTGTTCTATCACAACTACCCGGGCGGCACCGGGCTTACCTCGGGCGCGGTATTCGGCAAACTCGCTGGCGGCAGTGCCGGCCAGTACGCCAAATCCTGATCCGCCGTGACGTGTCCAGACTGTGAGCTTTCACTTTTGCACCCGGCACGACCCGGCGTAGAATCCACCCAGCGCAAGACCCACCGAAGGAGTCTGTCATGAATGCACCCGCAATCCAGGTCAACAAACCCGTCCGCGAGCAGGTCAGCAAGGAAGAATGGGATGCCCGTGTCAATCTCGCCGCCTGCTACCGCCTGATGGCGGAATTCGGCATGGTGGAAATGGTCGCCAACCACATCTCGGTGCGCGTGCCCGGCTCCCACAATGAATTCCTGATCAATCCCTACGGCATGCTCTACGAGGAAATGACCGCCTCGTCGATGCTCAAAGTCGACCTCGAGGGTAACGTTCTGTTCAACGCCACCGAATACGGCATGAACGAAGCCGGTTTCGTCATCCACAGTGCTGTGCATGCCGCACGCCACGACGTGGATTGCATCATCCACACCCACACGCTCGCCGGCATGGCGGTATCTGCGATGAAAGACGGCATCATGCCGATAGCGCAGTCGTCGATGCGCTTCCTCGACATCGCCTATCACGACTACGAAGGTGTCGCCCTGCGTCTCGAAGAACGCGAGCGTCTGGTGCAGAATCTCGGCAACCGCGAAGCCATGGTGCTGCGCAACCACGGTCTGCTGACCACCGGTGCGACCATCGCCGAGTGTTTCAACAACATGTACCGGCTGGAGCGCGCCTGCCAGTTGCAGGTCATGGCACTGTCCTGCAACACCGAACTGCAACTGCCGCCGGAAGAAGTCACCAAGTACACCAACAATCTGATGCTGCCCGGCGTGCGTCGCCGTTTCGGTCTGCTGGAATGGCCGGCCCTGTTGCGCAAGCTCGACCGCGTCGACCCGTCCTACAAGGACTGAGTACCTGGTCACGGCCCGCGCGAGCGGACTCGGCACCTCAAAAAAAGAGCCCCGCGGGGCTCTTTTTTTGCGCCGATGCGATTTTATTTCAGCAAGCGGAGCGCTACGGGGTACTTGTAACTCTCACCCTTGGATACTGCCACCGCGGCCAGTATGCAGAACACCAGGTTGACAATCATCAGCAGCGGTATCAGCAGCATCCCGATCAACACAAACATCAGGATCCATGAGGCGACATAGGCGATGACCATCGTGATCTGGAAATTCAGGGCCTCTTTGCCCTGCTCATCGATATAAGCTGACTGATCCTTCTTGATCAGCCAGATAATCAGCGCACCAATAAAACCGGAAACTATACCCAACAGGTGTGCCAGCATCGCAAGATTGCGATCGTCATTGCTCGGGGCTTGTACCACGGGATCTTCCATTTTATTATCTCCCTTATCAGGCTACGTTGGTTTCAGGTGACAGCTTCCCTGATTGTGTCACGAGCGTACTCCCAGCGTAAACCGCTTACTATTACGCCCATGGAAGAATGGCAATCCCGCTATCGGGCACCGCTGTGGCTGCCCGGCGGCAACCTGCAGACGTTGTACGCGGCCCTGTTTGCCCGGCGACCGCAGGTCAAATACCGCCGCGAACGCTGGGATACCCCGGACGGCGACTTCATCGATCTTGACTGGACTGTGGCTCCGGCCGGCGAATCCGCACCGCTGATTGCGCTGTTTCACGGATTGGAGGGCAATTCCGGCAGTCATTACGCCCGTGCGCTGATGCATGCTGCCGTACACCGCGGCTGGCAGGGCGTCGTCGTACATTTTCGTGGCTGCAGCGGTGAATTGAACCGTTTGCCGCGCGCCTATCACTCCGGCGACAGCGTGGAAATCGACTGGATCCTGCGCCGGCTGCGGCAGCGCGAAACAGTAGCCCCGTTGTACGCGGCGGGCGTCTCCCTCGGCGGCAATGCCCTGCTGAAATGGCTGGGCGAGCAAGGCCCGGCGGCGTGCACAGTCGTGACCCGTGCAGTCGCCATATCCGCCCCCGTCGATCTGACAGCAGCCGGCGCCGCGCTGGAACGCGGTTTCAACATGGTCTATACGAAAAACTTCCTGGTGACGATGAAAAGAAAATCGCTGCGCAAACTGCAAATGCATCCCGGCCTCTTCGATGGCAAGCGTGTGCTGGCGGCGCGTACACTGCGCGAGTTTGACGACCTGGTCACCGCACCGCTGCACGGTTTCCGCGACGTCGATGATTACTGGCTGCGTGCCAGCAGCAAGCCGTACCTTGCCCGCATCGCCGTGCCGACGCTGCTGCTCAATGCGCGCAACGATCCCTTCCTGCCGGCCGCAGCCCTGCCGCGCCAAGACGAGATTTCAGAACATGTCGCTGTTTTGTTTCCTGACGAAGGCGGCCACGTCGGCTACATGAGCGGCACCTTCCCCGGCACCCTGGACTGGCTGGCACGTACCACGTTCGCCTTCCTCTCCCCGTAGGGATATAATAACTCATTGTTTTTATTGGTATTTTATGAACACAGCCAGCACTCCTCCAGCATCCATATTCAAGGCCTACGACATCCGCGGCATCGTCGGCAACACGCTGACACCGAGCGGTGTTGAAGCCATAGGACGCGCCATCGGCAGCGAAGCCCGGGCGCGCGGTCGCAACACCGTGGTCATCGGTCGCGACGGACGCGACTCCGGACCGGAACTGGCCGCGGCACTGGCACACGGGCTGCAGGCCAGCGGTGTTGATGTCATTGATGTCGGCCAGGTTGCAACACCGATGCTCTACTACGCGGCGCATGAACTCGATACGCAGTCCGGCGTGATGGTCACCGGCTCGCACAATCCGCCGGAATACAACGGCCTGAAAATGATGCTCGACGGCGATACGCTTGCGGGTGATGCTATCCAGGCACTGCGCCAGCGTTTGCTCGACAATGATCTGAATAGCGGGGCCGGCAGTTACCGCACCCACGACATCCGCGCCGCCTACCTCAAGCGTATCGTCAGCACGGTAAAACTTGCGCGCCCCATGTCGATTGCCATTGATTGCGGCAACGGCGTCGCTGGTGCCACGGCGCCGGAACTGTATCAAAAGCTGGGCTGCACGACGCAGGAGCTGTTTTGCGAAGTGGACGGCTCCTTTCCCAACCATCATCCCGATCCCTCGCAACCGAAAAATCTTGAAGATCTGATTGCCGCAGTAAGCAACGGCCCCGCAGAACTGGGCCTGGCCTTCGACGGCGACGGCGATCGGCTGGGCGTGGTGACCAAGTCCGGAAAAATCATTTATCCGGACCGCCAGCTGATGCTGTTCGCCGCTGACGTGTTGTCGCGCAATCCCGGCGCCGAAATTATTTTTGACGTCAAATGCACACGGCATTTGTTCAGCTGGATTACCCGGCATGGCGGCAGACCGCTGATGTGGAAAACCGGACATTCCTTCATCAAGAAAAAACTCAGGGAAAGCGGCGCACCCCTGGCCGGTGAGATGAGCGGCCACATATTTTTCAAGGAACGCTGGTACGGTTTCGACGACGGCCTGTATGCCGGCGCACGGCTCCTAGAAATCCTCAGCCGCAGCGCAGATCCGGGCGCAGTGCTCGAAGCCCTGCCTGATGCCGTCAGCACGCCGGAACTGCAGTGGCAATTGAGCGAAGGCGAGAACTACACGCTGATGGACAGGCTGAAAAAGGAAGCGCGTTTCGAAAATGCGCGCGAGATCATCACCATAGACGGCATGCGTGTCGAATACGAAAACGGCTTCGGCCTGGCGCGGCCTTCGAATACCACCCCCATCATCGTGTTGCGCTTCGAAGCTGACGATGCAACCGCACTGCGCCGGATTCAGGATGATTTCCGCAGTGCGCTGCTGGCCGTAAAACCCGGCGCCACACTGCCGTTCTAGCTACTTCCGTTCCAGCTATTTTCGTTCCAGCTACGAGGACGAGGGCGAGGACGCTGCAAAAATCCTAGCGTGTGGGCGGTGTCTTGCTCAACGCATCGAGCCTGACGAATTCGCTGACGCCCTCGACCCGGTAACGGCGCATGCCCACGCGCGGATAATCGCAAGTATCGATGGCACAGCGGTTGCCGCCGACCAGATATACCAGGTCCTCACC
>JBBKXO010000283.1:0-4378 GCA_037969525.1 Burkholderiales bacterium
TATGCCGGCAGAAAATAATGCGATGGGTTAGCTACAGTTACTGCACAGGCCGGGATACGGGCACAAAACAAACGGGGCGCCTGAGCGCCCCGTTCACGTCCTGCTGAATCTGCAGCTTATTTCAGGTGTTTGTTGACCAGTTTGGTCATTTCGAACATCGAAACTTGTTTCTTGCCGCCGAAGACGTCTTTCAGCTTCTCGTCGGCGTTGATGTTGCGGCGGTTCTTGCTGTCCTGCAGGCTGTGCTTCTTGATGTACAGCCAGATTTTCTTGGTGACTTCGGTACGCGGCATCATGCCGTTGCCGATCACTGCGCCGAGCGCTGCGCTCGGTTGCATGGGTTTCATGAATGCAGCATTGGGTTTGCGCTTGGCGCCAACTTTCTTTTTCTTCGCGGCGGATTTCTTGGTAGCTTTTTTCTTTGCAGCCATTGATTGGTCTCCCGTATAGGTTCGTCTGGATAGGGTTAGGTTAGTCTGCTTTGCCGTGATAACGCACGGTGACGAGAGAATGCCGAGGGAAAACGTCTTTGTCAACGCCTACCAGAGGGGAAAACAGTCGGTACAGCAGGAGAAAATGACTCTGCACGCCAACACCGGGTTCAGAAAAATGCAATCTGTTTGAATCTGCGGCCGACTCCCTGCACAATAGGGAACCCCGCCGTTGCCGCTCCTGGCGACAGGTCCGCCACATAAGAGCAGAAACAAATCAATGACCTAGTCGAGGAACTTGAATTGTGTATCTGCAGTAATCACGATGTAATGACGAGCGCCAGGCCGTCGCCACGCGGTGACAATCCGGCGTACACCCAGACCAACCGGCGCAGCCATGACCAGGCAACTCTCTTTATTCGAGGGTAATTCGCACAGCGGCGCACCGCACCGTGCAGTGGATATCGCCCCGGCGCCGGTGCCGCAGGAAATTCGCGACCTGGGTCGCCAGCTACCGCCGGGTGTGCGGCTGGGCACCTCGTCGTGGCATTTCCCGGGGTGGAAGGACATCCTCTGGGCGCAGACCGAGGCACCGGGCGATCTGTCGCGCTACGGCCTGGCCGCTTATGCACAACATCCCTTGTTCGGCACGGTTGGCGTGGACCGCTCGTTCTACGCACCGCTGGCGGCTCGACAATACGCAATTTATGCGCGGCAAGTGCCTGATCACTTTCGCTTCGTCGTCAAGGCGCCCAGCATACTGACCAGCCCGTGGCTGCACGGCGAAGGCGGCCTTCGCGGCAGGGCAAACGCCCAGTTCCTCGACGCCGACTATGCCATTGAGCAGTTCATTAAACCTGCTGTTGAAGGCCTGGGAACCAAAGTCGGGCCGTTGCTGTTCCAGTTTCCGCCTCTGGGTCGTACGCTGACACGGGCGCCGGAGCGCTTTATTGCGCAGTTGCATGGGTTTCTCGAACAGCTGCCGTCGGGGCCGCTGTATGCAGTTGAAATGCGCGACGACCGGATCATCACGCGGCGGTTCTTTGCGTCGCTGAAGGAAACCGGGGTGCGCTATTGCGTCAGCGTGCACCCACGGATGCCGCCCGTGGCGGCGCAGGCTGCCGCCATGTCCGGGTTCGGTCCGGGGCCGCTGCTGGTGCGCTGGAACCTGCAGGCGGGCTACAACTATGAAGAAGCCAAGGCGCGATTTACGCCGTTCGACCAGTTGGTCGATGAAGACAGCGCGACCCGGGAATCCATCGCCCAGTTGTGCATGGCCACGCTGGCGGCGGAGCAGGAGTGCACGATTATCGCCAACAACAAAGCCGAGGGTTCGGCGCCGCTGACTCTGATCAAGCTGGCGCAGGCGATCGTCACCGCAGCACGTCGCCGGCAGCATGCCGGAGAATAACGGGAAAACCAGCGGTTAATACTGGGTTGTCTGCCGCGACAACACCGACTATTTCTTCAGCCGGGCCGCGAACTGCTGGCGAAACTTGGCAACCTTGGGTGAAACCACGTATTGGCAGTACGGCTGGCGCGGATTGTGCGCAAAGTATTCCTGGTGATAGGTCTCTGCCTCGTAGAAGTGCGGCGCGGGTTTGATTTCAGTGACTACCGGTCTGGCGTAAGCCTTGTCATCTGTCAGCCGGCGTATCACAGACTCTGCCGCGACTTTCTGCTCGGGGGTATGAAAAAAAATCGCTGAGCGGTATTGAGTGCCCACGTCATTGCCCTGGGCATTCAGCGTCGTCGGGTCGTGTATGGCAAAAAACACATCGAGGATGTCGGTGTAAGCTATCACCGCAGGATCAAAGGTCACGCGCACGACTTCGGCGTGTCCGGTGTCGCCGCCGCAGATGTCCTCGTAGGTCGGGTCCTGCACATGTCCGCCGCTGTAGCCAGACTCTACGGAAACCACACCCTGCAGGCCATCGAAAACGGCCTCCAGGCACCAGAAGCAACCGCCGCCCAGGGTGGCGGTATTGCGCCCGCCCGCGTCGTCAACATCTGCAGACATGACCTGTTCCTCCAAGTAAAGACCGCATGCACATTCGGTCGCGACCGGGATGGATGCTGATTGCGCCCGGGCGCCGCTATTTCGCCGCCTTATGGTATCCGCTTACCCGCTCAACCTCGTTGCGCGATCCCAGTATGACACCAACGCGCTGATGCAGTTTTGTCGGCTGCACATCCAGTATGCGCTGGCTGCCGTTGGTGGCGGCGCCTCCCGCCTGTTCCACAATAAACGACATCGGATTGGCTTCGTAGAGCAGACGCAGCCGGCCTTCCTTGTATTTGGCGTCCTGCGGGTACATGAATATGCCACCGCGCGACAATATCCGGTAAACATCGGCCACCATCGAGGCTACCCAGCGCATGTTGTAGTCCTTGCCCAGCGGCCCGTTCTTGCCGGCAAGACATTCATCGATATAACGCTTCATTGGCGCGTCCCAATTGCGCATGTTCGACATGTTGATTGCAAACTCTGCGGTGTCAGCGGGAATTTCAATCTTGGGCTGGGTCAGAACCCAGCTGCCCATTTCGCGGTCCAAGGTGAAACCGGCAACGCCGTTGCCCACGGTCAACACCAGCGTAGTCGAAGGCCCGTAAACGGCGAACCCTGCGGCAACCTGGCGGGAGCCCGGTTGCAGGAATGCCTGCTCGTTGGGTTCACAGCCTTCGCCACAGCGCAGCACTGAAAATATGGTGCCTATAGAAACATTGACATCGATGTTCGATGAACCGTCCAGCGGATCAATCAAAAGGAGGAATTCGCCGCGTGGATACCGGTTGGGGATCTGGTGGGGATGCTCCATTTCCTCCGAAGCCATCGCCGCCAGATGGCCGCCCCATTCGTTGGCTTCTAGCAGCACTTCATTGGAAATGACATCGAGTTTTTTCTGCGCCTCCCCCTGCACGTTATCGGTGCCGGCACCGCCCAGTATGCCGGTCAGCGCCCCCTTGCTGACCGCATTGCTGATCGATTTGCAGGCACGCGCGACGACCTCGATGAGCAGCCTAAGCTCCGCCGAGACGACGCCTTTTTCACGCTGTTGTTCGACCAGATACTGAGTAAGTGTAATGCGACGCATGCTTTCTCCACTAATAGGCACGACCCGGTGCGCCGGGATTGTAATCAGGAATTATCCGATATACTGGTTTTAACCGGGAGATTCAAATGATGTCCATGATTTTCAAAGGTATTTTCTTGCGGCTGGCGGTACTGTGTGCGCTTCTCGTGCCGGCGGTGGTCCACGCCCAGACTGCCAAACCTGCGACGGCGATGAAAACCGCAGTAGCGACATTTGGCGGCGGCTGTTTCTGGTGCGTCGAGGAGGCATTCGACAAAGTACCCGGCGTCATCTCGACCACCTCGGGGTACATGGGCGGGCGCACCAAGAACCCGACCTACAACCAGGTGTCCACCGGCGGCACCGGCCACAACGAAGTGGTGCAAGTGGTCTACGATCCGGCGAAGGTTAGTTTTGTACAGCTGCTCGACGTGCTCTGGAAGAACATCGATCCGACGCAGTTCAACGGGCAGTTCTGCGACCACGGTTCGCAATACCGCAGCGAAATTTTTTATCATGACGAAGACCAGCGCAAGGCGGCGGAGGCCTCCAAGGCCGCGCTGCAGAAGAACAAGCCTTTCTCCGGGGACATCCACACACTGGTCACTCGCGCCAGCGAATTCACCGCCGCAGAGGAATATCACCAGAATTACTACATGAAGAATCCCCTGCGCTACAAATATTACAAAACGAGCTGCGGTCGTGTTGAGCGGCTGAAAGAGGTCTGGAAGACCGGTTGATGGCCCTGTGCCGACCGACGACAACGCCGAACCTGCGCCCGCGGGCATGACCCGCCGCCTGCTGCTGATCGGCGGCGGCCACAGCCATGTAGAAGTCATACGTCGCTGGGGCCTGATTCCCGAGCCCGGCGTG
>JBBKXO010000284.1:0-7793 GCA_037969525.1 Burkholderiales bacterium
CGCGCGCTGGGCACCACGGGTCTGAAGCGTTCAAAAGTGCTGCCGGAAGTACCGACCGTTTCGGAGTCCGGCGTCAAGGGCTATGAGTCGCCGATCTGGCTGGGCGTGGTCGCGCCGGCGGGCACACCCAAGGCCATCGCTGAGCGCCTGAATGCGGAAATTACCAAGGTCACCTCGCGTCCTGAAACCGCCGCGGCATGGGACAAGCAGGGTGCGCTGGCAATGACAATGTCAGTGGCCGAGTTCGAGAAGTATCTGAACACGGACATTGCCAAGTGGGCGCATGTGGTCAAAGTGTCGGGCGCGCGCCAGGATCGGTAGGCAACTGAATCTCGGTTGGAAATTTTTTGGCAATAGATCAGTAAAGGAGCAGAGAAGAATGCGATTGGTTACTTTTTCCGATGAAAAGGGCGTGCGCGTAGGCGTGCATGATGCGGAGTCCAACAGCATCGTCGATCTTTCGGTGTCGACGCGACTCCCCAAGGACATGACGGCGTTTGTGGCGCTGGGCAAGAAAGGCCTCGCCCGCGCGCGCAAGGCGGTCAAAAGCGGTGACGGTCGATTGCCCATGGACAGCGTTAAATTGCTGGCGCCATTTCCGCGTCCCGCGAAAAACATCCTCTGCGTCGGCAAGAATTATCACGACCATGCCAAGGAATTCCATAACAGCGGTTTCGACGCCAGCGCCGGTGCCGATGCCATTCCGGAACTGCCGATCATATTTACCAAGTGGCCGAATTCGGTGATTGGACCCGGTGACGCGATACCCAGCGCCAACGATTACACCAACTCGGTGGATTACGAGGGCGAATTGGCCGTGGTGATGGGCGAAGGCGGGCGCAATATTTCGCAGAAGAATGCCTACAAGCATGTGTTCGGCTACACCATCATCAACGACGTCACGGCGCGCACCCTGCAGAACCGCCACAAGCAGTGGTTCCTGGGGAAAAGTCCGGACGGTTTCTGCCCGATGGGGCCGTGCATCGTCACCACGGATGAAATCAAGGATGTCACCCAGTTGCGGCTGCTGACCAAGGTCAATGGCGAAGTGCGCCAGGATGCGTATGTCAGCCAGCTGATATTCGACATACCGCGGCTGATCGAAGATCTGTCACGGGTGATGACACTGGAACCGGGCGACCTGATTGCCACCGGTACCTGCGCCGGGGTCGGTATCGGTTTCACGCCGCCCAAATACCTGAAACCCGGTGATCACGTGTCCATCACCATAGAGCCCATAGGCACGCTGGAAAATCCGGTCTCCTGATGAGATTCGTACGTTATGAGCGCAATGGCGCGCTGCGGCTGGGCGCGGTGGACGGTGACAGCGTGGTGGATCTGCTGGATGCCACTCCCGTGGGTACGGATGCGAAACTGCTCGCCGCATTTTCGGACATGACGCGGTTGATTGCTGCGGGCGGCGACGGCATCAAGGCGGCGCGTATTGCAGTCAAGTCGGCCGGAGCGGCAGCACGTACCCCGCTGGCCAAAACGAAACTGCATGCGCCGCTGCTGCCTGCGCTGATCCTGTGCAGCGGTGAGAACTACTGGGATCATCGCGACGAGAAGCCGGAAGTCACGCGCAAGGATCCGGAATTTTTCCTGAAAACGGGGCTGGGCGTGATCGGCCCCGGCGATGACATTGTCCGCGACGAGCGCGTGACCAAAAAACTGGATTACGAAACCGAACTGCTGATTGTCATCGGCAAGGCCGGACGGCATATTCCGGCGGCGAAAGCGCTGCAGCATGTGTACGGCTATACGGTCATGAACGATGTCACTGCGCGGGATCGCCAGGTCACCCTGCGCCCGGATGGATCATCGGTTTATAATCTGGGGCCGGGCAAGAATTTTGACACCTGCGCGCCCATCGGGCCGGCCATAGTGACCGCTGATGAAGTGCGTGACCCGCAGCAGCTGGCGCTCAAGACCTACGTCAATGGCGAATTGCGCCAGAGCAACGTCACAGGAAAAATGATCTGGACCTGTGCGCAGCTGATTGAATTTTTTTCAACTTTCGTCACGCTGCAGCCCGGCGTGGTGATATCCACGGGCACACCCGGCGGCACAGCTTGGGGTACGGATCCGGAACTGGGTGGCAAAAAACCCATGCGCAAGGATGTCGTTACGGCCAAGGGTTACCTGCAGCCGGGCGATGAGGTGGTGTGTGAAATTGAAAATGTGGGGCGACTGGTCAATAAAATAGTCGCAGCAGGATAATTTGCAGCAGATACGTTGCAGCAAGTGCGTAGCAGCAGCATGAATTACCAATCAAACCTATAACGGAGGATCACATCATGAAACTGAAACTCATCGCAGTTGCTGTATTCGGAGCGCTTGCCGCTGTCGGCGCGCAGGCCCAGGATGCTTTCCCGAGCCGGGGAATCTCGATGGTCGTGCCGTTCCCGCCGGGCGGTGTGGCAGACACCACGGGCCGGCCGACGGCTGCCATCATGGAAAAATATCTCAAGCAGACGGTCACCATAGCCAACCGGCCCGGTGCCGGCGGAGCGGTGGGTAATGCTGCTGTGGCCAACGCCAAGCCCGATGGTTATACGGTGCTGATGGGCCTGTCCAGCGTTTCGGTGATTCCGGAAGCGGACAAGCTGTTCAACCGCAAGCCGGCGTACACGCTGGATCAACTGGATCCCATTGCGCTGATTTCCGCAGACCCGATGATCCTGGTGGTGCATCCTTCGCTGCCGGTGAAGACCGTAAAGGAAGTCATCGCACTGGCGAAAAAGAATGAAGGGGAACTGTCATTCTCGTCATCCGGGGTTTATGGCGCGCTGCATATGCCGATGGAAATGTTCATGCATGCGGCGAAAATCAAATTGCGCCACGTGCCGACCACCGGCGGTGGTCCGGCCATTACCCAGTTGCTGGGCGGCCACGTCACCATGACTGCGGGCGGTCCGGCGGCCATCTCGAGCCACGTCAAGGCAGACAAGCTGCGCACCATCGTCAGTTGGGGTGCCGAACGCCATCCGAACTATCCCGATGTGCCGACATTCACGGAGTCGGGTTACCCCATCACCTATTACATCTGGGCGGGATTGTTTGTCCCGAAAGGCACACCCGAGGCGGTAACCAAGGTGCTGCGTGATGCCGTGCGCAAGGGTGTGGCGGATCCCGAATTCAAGAGCCAGATGACCAAGATCAATTCACCGATCCATTATCTCGATGCGCCTGACTTCCAGAAGTACTGGGATGCCGATGCCAAGCGTCTTGCTGCAGTGGTTAAAATCGTCGGCAAGGTCGGCAAATAACAATGACGGACCCAGCAGAAAACCAGTCGCCACCGGCGGCCAAGCCCGGGCTGAAAAGCGATCAGCTTTCCGGCCTGGTGCTGGTGGTGCTGGCTATCTACATCGGATGGCTGAACCGGAAATTCCCGGTCGGCACCCTTGCGGACCCCGGGCCGGGTTATGTACCGTTGTTGCTGGCGATCGGTCTTGGCCTGATCGGTCTGCTGGTGGCCGTAATGGGCGGCCGCGCCAAGCCGCTCGCAGCAATTCCCTGGCCCGAAGCCACCCGTGCATTCATCATCCTGGCGGCCTGCACGGTGGCCGGTTTGGTGCTGGAAGATATCGGCTATCGTCTGACGATATTCGCTTTCCTGGTGTTTTTCATCGGCGCGATTGAGCGCAGGGGGCCTCTGCCCACAGTGCTGGTATCCGGGGGATTCAGCCTGGCTTCCTATTTTGTCATCGGTGACTTGCTCCATGTGCCGTTGCCTGTCGGTCCCTGGGGATTCTGATGCTTGAAACTTTCAATGATCTGATGCTCGGCTTTTCGGTGGCGTTTCAGCCCGAGGTGCTGATGTATGCCTTTGCCGGTTGCATCATCGGCACGCTGGTGGGGATGATGCCCGGACTCGGGCCGCTGGCCGGCATCAGCCTGCTGCTGCCCGCCACGTTCGGCTTGAATCCCATCATCGCCATCGTGCTGCTGGCCGGCGTTTATTACGGTGCGATGTACGGCGGCTCGACCACGTCCATCCTGATGCGCATACCCGGAGAAGCGGCGTCGGTGATGACCTGCATCGACGGTTATGCCATGACCCAGAACGGGCGTGCCGGCCCGGCGCTGGCGATCGCCGCAATCGGTTCTTTTTTCGCCGGTACCGTGGGCGTGATCGGCCTGATGCTGCTGGCGCCGACACTGGCTACATTTGCATTGCGTTTCGGCCCGCCGGAGTACACGGCGTTGCTGCTGATGGGCTTGTTCGTGCTGGCTTATATGAGCGGCGGCTCCATGCTGAAGACTTTGGCCATGGCGGTGTTTGGCCTGCTGCTGGGCATGATCGGCATTGACATCATGAGCGGATACACACGCTTCAGCTTCGGCATCGTGGAGCTGGGTGATGGTGTGGGTATCGTCTCGGTGGCTGTGGGCCTGTTCGGAATTTCCGAGATTTTGCTGACGGCGGGCAATCAGGACACGCCACAGGTGCAAAAGCCGACCTTGCGGCAACTGATACCGTCGAAGGAAGAGTTTCGCCTGTCGGTGGGACCGATCATGCGCGGCAGCCTGCTCGGCTTCATGATCGGCATCATTCCCGGATCCGCACACATCATTTCATCATTTGTGTCTTATGGCCTCGAGCGGCGCATGTCCAAGCATCCGGAGCGCTTCGGCAACGGCGCGATTGAAGGCGTGGCCGGGCCGGAATCGGCGAACAACGCCGCTGCCACCGGCGCATTCGTGCCGATGCTGGCGCTAGGCATCCCGACCAGCCCGGTGACGGCAGTCATGATCGCCGCCATCATGATTCACGGCATATCGCCCGGACCCATGCTGATCCAGGAGCAGCCTGAACTGTTCTGGGGCTTCGTCGCCAGCATGTATGTGGGTAATCTGGTGCTGTTGATACTCAATCTGCCGATGGTCGGTCTGTTCGTGAATCTGCTGCGCATACCGTATGCCTACATGTATCCGTGCATCCTCGCGTTTTGCATCCTCGGCGTTTATTCCGTCAGTAACAGCCTCATTGATGTCTGGATCATGCTGGTGATGGGCGGCGTGGGTTATATGCTGCGCAAATTTGGTTACGACCTGGCACCGGTGGCACTGGGTCTGGTGCTGGGGCCGATGCTGGAACTGTCGCTGCGCCAGTCGCTGGCACTGAGCGGCGGCGACTACGCGATATTCATCGAGCGCCCGATTGCATTGACGATGTTCGGTCTGGGGGCGCTGTTGCTGCTGCTGGCGCTCAAGCCGCTGATCTTCAAGAGCAAGGATTGGCGCTCCAAGGTCGGCCTCGAAGATGCGGTCGACTGACCAGGTGCTGCTGCCAGGTATGACGCACTAGTTTACTAAGTGGTTGATTATAAAATAAAAAAAGATACAATCCGGGCGATGAAGGCGGTGCGGCAGTGAGTACTGAGACTGCTGATCCCGCTGCCCGGCCGACATTCGGTTTCATGCTCGGCGTGCTGCTGGCCGGGCAGACCATAGGCACCATGGGCACGACCATGATTCCGGCCGTGGCGCCCAAGGTGGCGGAAACCTACGGCATGCCGTCGGCGCTGGTCGGCTACCAGATCAGCCTGCTGGCCGTGGCGATGATCGTCGCGCTCGCCTTCGGCAGCCATTTCAACCGGCGCTGGGGTTCCACCCGCATGCAGCAGATCGGCCTGACGCTGGTGGCCACCGGCGGATTGATCGCCATCCTGCCGCATGTCGCGTTCTTTTTTCTGGCCTCGATTGCGCTGGGCCTGGGCTATGGCTCGCTGACACCGTCAGCCTCCAACCTGCTGATGCGATTCACACCGCCGGCGCGGCGCAATCTGATTTTTTCGCTGAAGCAGACCGGCGTGCCGCTGGGCGGCATCGGTGCCGCATTGATTACACCTGCGGTGGCCGTAGCCTGGGGCTGGCAGTGGGCGATCGCTGGCAATGCGCTGGTGCTATACGCGCTGGTGTTCGTGCTGCATCGTGCGCGACCCTACTGGGACGACGATCGTGATCCGCAGGCGAAAATCACCGGCAATCCCTTTGCCGGCGTGGTGACCATCTGGCGGCATCCGTCGCTGCGCCTGTTGTCCTTGTCCGGCGGCTGTTTTGTGGTGGTGCAGATCGGCATCACCACCTTTACCGTGATCCTGTTCAACGAGCAGCTGGGCTGGGGGCTGATCGAGGCGGGCATCGTGCTGACGGCGTCGCAGGTGGGTGGTGTCGCCGGCCGCATGTTCTGGGGCTGGCTGGCGGATTACACCCGCAACGCCTTTGCCGCACTGGTGGCGCTGGGCGTGGTGATGACGGTATCAACACTCGGTTGCGTTTTTCTGACGCCAAATTGGCCGATGGCGGCGGCCTGCGCGCTGTTTTTTGTCATGGGCTCTACGGCCAGTGGCTGGAACGGTGCGTTTCTCGCCGAGGTCGCGCGGCTGAGCCCGCGTGAATCCATCAGCGTCGCCACCGGTGGCTCTCTCGTTTACGTCAATACCGGCAAGGCCGTAGGCCCCATCGCCGTCGCTACGGTGTTCATGCTGACCGGCAACTACACGCTGGTGTTTGCGTTGCTCGCGGTGCCGGCCGCAGCAGGACTGTGGTGCCTGTGGGTGGCGCATCGCGGGTTGAGGCTGGAATAACGCTCGTGCCCACCGGAGTGTGAGCCCGGGCTTTATTTTGCTGCGCCTCGTCCCGCAATCCTTCCAGTCACCACGCACTCGGCAATATTGCCGCCCGACAGATACAGGTGGCCGAACGAACTGCCGCACTCACCAGCCGCGTAGAGCCGTGGTATCGGTTTGCCGTAGACATCCATCACCCGTGATTGCGCGTCATGCACCGGGCCACCCTGGGTGTTGGAAATCACCGGATACACCGGCGCACCATAGAACGGCGGTTTGATGATCGGCAGCATGCTGCCGGCGGGGCGGCCGAAATCGGTGTCACTGCCTGCCGCGCACAGGGCGTTCCAGCGCGCGACGCTGACCGCGACGGCTTTGCGATCGAGGTCGAGCAGTGTGGCGAGTTCTTTCAGCGTATCGGCGCGCTTCAGGATGCCGTTGTCGACTTCCTGCAGGTTGTTGTCGCTCCATTCATAACGCAGGCCTTCGTCGTTGGACGTGGCCTTGCCCAGCGGATACATCTGGCGGCCGATGTCGTCACAGATCAGGTACGCCGGATTACGCGCGGCTTTTTGCACCAGCGGATCAAAATGTCCCAGCTGTCGCACACCGGTGTCCTGGGTGTAGGGCTGGTATTCGGACATGAAGCGCTGAGCGCTGCGGTCGAGCACGATCCACGCCATTTTCAGATTGACCTTGTCGGGCTCGCCGGGGAACCAGTCGGGGAAGCGTTTGACGCGGATGCCGTAGGGATACGCCGGGTCGGTATGGCGGAAGCCGTAGGCGCCGTGCACATGCCACATGTGCCACAGTGCCGCGCCGAGATCCTGTGCCATGCGGATGCCGTCGCCGGTGTTGCTGCGCGCGGCGGCGTTGTATACCGGATGGGCTTCGAGGAACTGCGCTTTCATATCGGCATTGCCTTCGAAGCCGCCGCTGGCGAGGATCACGCCGCGTTTCGCGGCCAGATGCAGCTCGTGGCCGCTGTGCGTTACGGTGATGCCGCGGACTTCGCGCGTGGCCGGATCGGCAATCAGGCGCGTGCCCGCCACGCCCAGGCGGATATCCACACCGGCAGCGATCAGGTTGTCGTGCACGACCTTGAACAGTTTCGGACCGTTGGGCGCGCCATTGGCCCAGGGATATGCGGCGCGCGCATCGAAGCCGGGCACGTCAACCACCGACGTGTGATAGAAGGTGTCGGTGCCGGGCAGC
>JBBKXO010000285.1:0-4079 GCA_037969525.1 Burkholderiales bacterium
GGCAAGCTGCGCGGCATCGAAACGCCCGCTGCTGATCACCTCGCACACCGCCCCCCAGCACCTGGCCCACCGTCGCGCTACGGCGCAATAGCTTGTGCGCTATAACCCGTTGTTTGTATTATTTTTATAAAGCACACCCGCATCGACCGGACCAGATCGCGGACTTAAAAAACAATAGCCCGGCGGACTGGTTATCATCAATCCGATCAGCGCCAGTTCATCAATAAAAACAGATCGCGCGTCTGATCAACCGAGGAGACACCATGAATGGTTCAGCCCGAATTCTGCGACACGCACTCATCGCGGCCGCACTCATCGCACCCGTGGCCGCCGGCGCGGCAGGCTATCCCGAACGCCCAGTGCGCATCGTAGTACCCGTATCCGCGGGTGGCGGCGTCGACACCATGGCGCGCATCGTCGCCCAGCAATTCAATGCGGTGTGGGGCCAGCCGTACATCGTCGACAACCGGCCCGGCGCCGGTGGCAGCGTGGGTGCGGAAATCGCCGCGCGTGCAGCCCCCGACGGCTACACGCTGATGGTGAGCAGCAGCAGCTACATCACCAACGCGGCGATACGCGACGTGCGCTACGACCCGATACGCGACTTCCAGCCGATCACCAAACTGACCACCAATCCCTACATCATCGTGGTCACGCCCTCATGGCCGGTGAATTCCGTCAGCGATCTGATCGCGCTGGCCAAAGCCAAGCCCGACACCATCAATTACGCCTCGTCAGGCACCGGCGGTATCCTGCACATGGGTGCAGAACTGCTCACGGTCCTTGCCCATATCAAGATGACGCATGTGCCGTACAAAGGGGTTGCCGACGGTTATCCCGCGGTCATGTCCGGCAACGTCAACTGGATGCTCGGCAGCCCGATCTCCGCGCAGCCGCTGATGAAAACCGGGCGCTTGCGCGGCATCGCCGTGACTGGCGCCAAACGCCTCAAGGCCCTGCCCGATCTGCCGACCATCGGCGAAACCCTCCCGGGTTACGAAGTCAGCGCGTGGTTCGGCTTGTTCGGACCCGCAGGCCTGCCGGCCGGCATCGTCCAGCAGCTCTATAAAGAAGCGGCCAAGGCCGTCACCGAGCCCACGCTGGCCGCACGCCTGGAAGCCGGCGGCACCGAGACCGTCGGCAACCCGCCGCGCGAATTCACGCAACAGGCCAAAACCGAATATGACAAATGGCGAAACCTGGTGAAGAAAGCCGGATTGAAGCTGCAATAAAAATACAACCTTCCCGAGGAACCGCCATGAAAAAAATTATCGCCCTGCTCTGCGCGCTGCTACTGACCGCAGCCGCGGCCCACGCGCAAAACTATCCGTCCAAGCCTATCCGCTGGATCGTGCCGTCATCGGCCGGCGGCGGCAATGATTTCGTCGCACGGCTGTTCGGCGCCAAGCTCACCGAGAGCTGGGGCCAGCAGGTACTGGTTGACCTGCGTCCGGGTGCTGCCGGCATTCTCGGCTCCGAACTTCTCGTCAATTCCGCGCCTGACGGTTACACCATCATGATTGTGGCCACCGGCTACGGGTTGAATCCCAGCCTCTACAAAAAACTACCCTACGACACCATCAACGATTTCGCCCGCATCAACCTGCTCGCGTTCTCGCCCAACGTGCTGGTGGTGCATCCCTCGCTGCCGGTGAAATCGGTGAAGGAACTGATCGCCTTCGCCAAGAAGCGCCCCGGTGAACTGAACTACGGCTCATCCGGTGCCGGCACCGGCGGCCATCTCTCGATCGAACTGATGAAATACATGGCCGGCCTCAAGATGACCCACGTGCCGTACAAAGGCGCGGGCGCCTCCACCGCGGCAGTCGTCAGCGGCGAGATACCGATGCTGATGACGGCACCGGGTGCGGCGATTCCGTTTGTCAAGGCCGGACGCCTCAGGGCGCTTGCCGTGGGCTCGGCCAAACGCGTCAAGGCCATGCCGGATGTGCCGACCATGGCCGAAGCCGCGCTGCCGGGCTACGAAGTCGACGGCTTCTATGGCGTACTCGCACCGGCCAAAACCCCGCGCCCCATCATCGACAAGCTCTATGCTGAACTCGACCGCATCATCAAGCTGCCGGACGTGAACAAGCAGATGGAAGACCGCGGTTTTGATCCGGTCAGCTACACGCCGGAACAGTTCACCGAACACGTCAAAAAAGAATTGCAGAAATGGCCGCCGGTATTCAAGGCGGCAGGCATCAAGGTCAATTAATGCTTTTTACAAAACACATAACCCCGTTCGGGCTGAGCCCGTCGAAGCCCCGCTGCCCTTCGACAAGCTCAGGGCGAACGGCATATTATTTAAATCAGAAGTTACTTTTCACAAGGAGTTGCTATGGGCAAGATCTTTCTGGTGGTACCGGATGCGCCGATTGAAGACGTCGCACAACTGAAATCCGATCGCACGCTGGGCAGCACCGGCATCCGCCTGGGCGTGCTCGACAACAGCAAGGGCAATGCCGACCATTTGCTGAACATGATCATCGAAGGGGTCAAAAAAGATTTCAAGGTCGATTCAGTGGTGATGACCCGCAAGCCCTTTTCCAGCAAGCCGGCGACGGACGTGATACTCGATCAACTGGCGAAGGAGGCCGACCTCGTCGTCAGTGCCATGGCCGATTGAGGGTCGTGCACGTCGTGGAGTGTCCACGACATGGCGCAACTGACCAAGCGCGGCGTGCTTGCCGCAGTGGTGTGTTCGGATTCATTCATGAAACTCGGTAAGGCACAGGCCAAGGTATTCGGCGTGCCTGATTTGCCCTTGCTGGAAATCAAACATCCGCTGGGCGGGCTCAACATGGACAAAGTGCGTGAACGCGCTGCAGTGGCGATGCCGCAATTGCTCAAGTTCATAAAAGCCTCCCGCGAAAAAACGGGTTCGGAGCAGCAGTCATGAGCGCAATTACCACCCTGCTGCAGAAACCCGGCGCACTGATCGAATGCGACGATGACCCGGAAGCGGTATTTGACCTGCTGTGCGCCAAAGGCTGGAGCGACGGCCTGCCGGTAATCCCGCCCACACCCGAGCGCGTAGCACGCATGCTGACCTATTGCGACCGCGACCCCGGCCAGCCGGTGATCCACGTGCCGCCGCGTTTTGGCGCCGCCACACCGATCCGGGTTGCCGCCAATGCGGTGATGGCCGGCTGCAAGCCGGAATATTTCCCGCTGGTGCTGTTGGCCCTCGAAGCCCTGGCCGAAGAGCAGTACAACCTCTATGGCACGCAGGCGACCACGCACCCGTGCACGCCGATGCTGATTTTCAATGGCCCGGTGGCCAAAGAAATCGGCCTCAACTCCGGGCACAACGTGATGGGCAATTATCACCGCGCCAATGCCGCCATCGGGCGCGCCGTGCGCCTCGCACTGGTGAACATCGGCGCCGCCATCCCCGGCACCGGTGACATGGCCACTGCAGGCACCCCCGCCAAATTCACGTTCTGCGTGGCGGAGAACGAAGCCGCCAATCCGTGGGAGCCGCTGCACGTGGAGCTCGGTTATCCGCAGGACGCCACCACCGTCACCGTGGTCGCCGCCGAAGGCCCGCACAACGTCAACGATCACGAAAGCCTCTCCGCCGAAGGCATCCTGATGATGATCGCCGGCACCATGGCGACCACGGGCTCCAACAATGCCTACTACGCGAGTCAGCCGGTCATCGCCTTCGGGCCCGAACACGCCGCCACCGTCGCGGCCGGCGGCATGAGCAAGGCCCAAGTCAAACAATGGCTGTTCGACCATGCCACACTGCCGATGTCGCGATGGTCACCGGACAACATCGCACGGCGCTTCCGCCGCCGCCAGGCCGAGCAATATGCCAACGCCCCGCTCGACACGCCCATCCACATGTGGGCCAAGCCCGATGACCTGATCGTCATCGTCGCTGGTGGCGCGGGCAAACATTCGCAATATGTGCCGACGTTCGGCGAGACGCGGGCGGCGACCAGGCCGCTGAAGCGGGCGGATGGGGAGCTGGTTAAATCAATTGCTGAGTTGAAGCGCGGTTAATGGTGAAAAGCCAGTACGTAGGTTGGGGTGACATCGGAACCCCAACGTCTGACCCCGTGCACAGT
>JBBKXO010000286.1:0-3449 GCA_037969525.1 Burkholderiales bacterium
AAGGGGACTTGCTTCGCGGCGCCCCCCAAGGGGACTTGCTTCGCGGCGCCCCCCAAGGGGACTTGCTTCGCGGCGCGCAGCAGGTTTTCGGCGTAATTGAGCCGGGCGTCCGGAAACCAGCGCGCACCCGGCATGCTTTGCGGTTGTTCGAGTATCCGGTCGCCGCGATGCGCGGCGATCACACCGCAGAAATCCCAGAGCGCTCGCCAGAAATCCGCCGGTTGCGTGATTGACCAGTGATGCAATGCGGCGTAATCCCTGCACAGTGGTCCGCCGGACTCGTGCACGCGGCGCATGAAGGCCGTGATGTTGGCGTCTGCAATCTGCTGCGGAGTGGGTTGCCAGAGTGACTGATCCAATATCTACTCCTTATCCGTTCGCCCTGAGCCTGTCGAAGGGCGGACGCCGCCTGCTGCCTTTCGATTGCGAGCCAGTCTTGATACTTCGTCCCAATCGCCGCGAATCATGGCTTCTTTCTTCTTTCGACTCCAGCCCTTGATTTGTTGCTCGGCCGCCAGTGCTTCATCTCGGGTGGAGTGATCTTGCGAGAACACGAGATATACCGGTAGGCGTGATGATGTGTATCCGGCAATTTGACCGGTATTATGCTGTGACATTCGCGCATCCAGATTGTCGGTGTGACCGACGTAATAGGAGTCGTCCGCGCACTTGAGCATATATACCCAGAAACTCATTCGTGGCTAACAAGCGCCCTTCGACAGGCTCAGGGCGAACGGTTCGTGGAATTCATTGATTTCATTCCGGCCGCATTTGCGGAAACAGGATGACGTCGCGGATCGACGGGCTGTCGGTCAGCAGCATGACCACCCGGTCGATGCCGATGCCGGCGCCGCCGCAGGGCGGCATGCCGTATTCAAGCGCGCGTATGTAATCGGCGTCGTAATGCATGGCTTCGTGGTCGCCGGCATCCTTCTGCCGCACCTGTTCCATGAAACGCCCGGCCTGGTCTTCGGGATCATTGAGCTCCGAGAAACCATTGGCTATTTCGCGACCGGCGATGTACAGCTCGAAGCGCTCGGTAATTTCCGGATTCTTGTCGCTGCGCCGGGCCAGCGGCGAAACTTCGGCCGGATAGTCGACGATGTAAGTAGGGTCGAACAGTTCGGATTCCACGGTATTTTCGAACAAGGTCAGTTGCAGTCCGCCAAGACCGTCCGATTCGCGGAACGGAATTTTCAGCTCATTGAGTTTGGCGATGATGCGTGTGCGGTCATTGAGTACGTCGTCGCCAATTTCCGGGCGGTACTTTTTGATGGCCCCGGGTATGGTCAGCCGGGCGAACGGCTGGGACAGGTCTATGGTGCGGCCCTGATAGGTGATCTGCTCGGTGCCGCACGCCGCCTGCGCGGCATCGCGCAGTATCACTTCCACGAATGCCATCAGATACAGATGGTTTGTGTAGGCGGCGTAGAACTCGAGCATCGTGAATTCCGGGTTGTGGCGGGTCGACATTCCCTCGTTACGGAAATTACGGTTGATTTCAAATACCTTCTCGAAACCGCCGACGACCAGCCGTTTCAGATAGAGCTCCGGGGCGATGCGCAGGTAGAGCTGCATGTCGAGCGCATTGTGGTGGGTGGCGAACGGACGCGCAGTGGCGCCGCCGGGGATGGGGTGCATCATCGGCGTTTCCGCTTCGTAATAATGCTGGTTGAGCAGCGTCTGGCGGATGGCCTGGATGATGCGCGCGCGCTGCATGAAGACCAGGCGCGTGTCCTCGTTCATGATCAGGTCGACATAACGCTGCCGGTATTTGAGTTCCTGATCGGTCAGGCCGTGAAATTTTTCAGGCAGCGGGCGCAGCGACTTGGTCAGCAGGCGCAGCTTCTTCACGCGCACTGTCAGTTCGCCTTTCTGCGTCTTGAACAGCGTGCCTTCGACCCCGATAAAGTCGCCGATGTCGTAGTGCTTGAAGGCCTCCAGCGCTTCGGCCCCGGTGTCGTCAACGGAGACGTAGATCTGGATGCGCCCGCTCATGTCCTGGATGGAGGCAAAGCTTGCCTTGCCCATCACGCGCTTTAGCATGATGCGCCCGGCCACGCAGGCCGGGACGGCCGCTTCCGTCAGTGCCTTGCCGTCGGTGCCCTCATGCTCCGCCGCCAGACTCCCGGCGAGGTGGGTACGCACAAAATCATTGGGAAAGGCGGGGCCTTTGCCGCGCAACGCGGTGAGTTTGGCGCGGCGCTCCTCAATGATCTTGTTGGTATCGACGGGCGGGGTGGTGTTGGGATTTTCCATGAGTGTATGTCCGTGGATGGGGCTGGCGGGGTGCCGGTTCAGAGGCCTGATTTGAGGCTGGCGGTGATGAAAACGTCAAGTTCGCCGTCGAGCACGGCCTGGGTGTTGCCAATCTCGACGTTGGTGCGCAGATCCTTGATGCGTGACTGGTCGAGCACATAGGAGCGGATCTGGTGACCCCAGCCGATATCGGTCTTGGCGTCTTCAAGCGCCTGCTTTTTTTCGTTCCGTTTGCGCATTTCGAGTTCGAAGAGCTTGGATTTGAGCATGGCCATGGCCTCAGCGCGATTGCGATGCTGCGAACGGTCGCTTTGGCACTGCACCACAATATTGGTGGGCAGGTGGGTGATGCGCACTGCGGAATCGGTCTTGTTGATGTGCTGCCCGCCGGCGCCGGAGGCGCGATAGGTGTCCACCCGCAGGTCCGCGGGATTGACATCGATTTCGATGGAATCATCGACCTCGGGATAGACGAACACGCTGGCAAAAGAAGTGTGGCGGCGGCTGTTGGCGTCGAACGGCGACTTGCGCACCAGCCGGTGCACGCCGGATTCGGTGCGCAGGTGGCCGTAGGCGTAGTCACCGCTGATTTTCAATGAGGCGCTCTTGATGCCGGCGATGTCGCCTTCCGATTCCTCAAGAACTTCAACGCGGAATTTCTTGATCTCGGAGTAGCGCAGATACATGCGTTCGAGGATGGAGGCCCAGTCCTGCGCCTCGGTACCGCCCGATCCGGCCTGAATGTCGAGGAAACAGTTGTTCGGATCCATGGGATTGGAAAACATGCGGCGGAATTCCATGTCCTCCACCACGCCGGCCAGTTTGGCGGCATCCTGTTCGAGCGCGATCAGCGTGCTCTCGTCCTTTTCGCCGCGCGCCATGGTGAACAGCTCCTGCGCATCGCGCATGTCGCGGTCGAGTGCCTTGAGCGTTACCACGATGCCTTCCAGTATTTTGCGTTCGCGGCCGACTTCCTGCGCGCGCTGGGCATCGCTCCACAGCGCGGGGTCTTCGCTCAGCTTGACCAGTTCCTCGAGACGGCGTTCTTTGGCATCGTAGTCAAAGATACCTCCGCAGCGCCCCCGCGCGTTCTTCGAGGTCGTCCAGGCGATAGGCAATGGCGTTGATGCGTTCGGCTTCCATGGGGGTTCCTGCAGAAAAGCCGGATTTTACAGCAGCGGGGCGGGTGG
>JBBKXO010000287.1:0-3394 GCA_037969525.1 Burkholderiales bacterium
AATGCTCACCACTGACGGCGGCGACCCACTGGCCGCCGATGAACATCTTATATTTTTCGAGCTTTCCTGAAGTGGTGTCCATGCAATGTCTCTTTTCAGTTCCCTCTCCCCGTTTGGACGGGGAGAGGGTTAGGGTGAGGGGCAACCTAGCGCATCATATATAACCTGCATCACATTTTCTGTTTGCGCCAGCACATCGTTATCCCAGAATCGAATGACTTTGTAGCCGGCTTTTTCCAGAAACACTGTGCGATCTGAATCGTATCGTATTTGATCCGCGTGCTGGCTGCCGTCAAGTTCAATCACCAGCTTTTGTTCAAGGCAGGTGAAATCGACTATGTATTGGCCAATTGGGTGTTGGCGTCGAAACTTGCAATGTTGCAGGCTTCTGTTTCTCAACAGTTGCCATAGACGAAGCTCTGCATCAGTTGTTGATTTCCGCAGCGACCGGGCTTTGTTTTTTCGGGTATTCGAGTAACCTTTCATATGCCCCTCACCCCAACCCTCTCCCCGCAAGCGGGGAGAGGGAGATCTATCTCGTCAAGGCCTATAAGTTTACTTTACCTTCTCGCTCGATTTTGTGTGGAGAGGAGCACTCTTGTTACTCGAATGCCGCTTTGCCGAGCAGGGCTTCGCGGAAACGATATTTGATTGCTGTGCCATCGCGTACCGGCAGCGCCATCGGCGCTGGTACTGCCGAGACCTTGATGTCGCCGAATACCGGCCCGGGTTTGCGGTGGAACACCGCCAGCCAGTGTTGCAGATCGGCATTGGTTGCTATGGTCGTTGCCGAGGGAAATCCTGCCGCCTTTGCCATGCCGGTGATATCGACGCCGCGCGAGGTGTGGGCGCGTTGCATGCCGGTTTCGCCATAGTGACCATTGTCGATGACAGCAATGGCGAGATTCTTCGGCGCATCGACGGCGATGGTCGCCAGAGAGCCCAGACCCATCAGCATTTCGCCGTCGCCGGTGATGACCAGCACCCGGCGTTTGGGTTGGGCCAGCGCGAGTCCCAGGCCGATCATGGCGGCGCCACCCATGGCACCCCACAGATAGAAATTCAGCGGATGGTCGCCAACGGCGTAGGTATCGTAGGTTGATGAACCGAGGCCAGTGACAACCAGCGCATTGCCGCGATCGCGGACCAGGGCCGCAACGACTTTGCGGCGATCGAGTTCCGCTGCGGGTTTGCGGGTATTTGCTGTCTTCTTGGCCATGTCATTTGCTCCAGTTCTTGAAGCCAATCACGCGCTGCTGGATCAGCACGGCGACCGGGCGATAGGTGTTGAACGCAAGACTGGCTGAGGCGTGGACGGTTTCTTTCACGTCCTCGGCCCGATCAACGGAATGCACGATGACTCCGGCGTTTTCCAGTGCGGCTGCGGTACTCCCGCCCATGGGCACCTGCCATGGGTTAAATTCCCCCCACACGCCGCGCATGGTCACCAGCATCAGCAGCGGCAGGCGGCATTCCTGGAACATCGACAGCATGTTGATGCAATTACCAACACCGCTGGATTGCATCAACAGCACGCCGCGTGCGCCACCCAGCCAGGTGCCGGCGAGCATGGCTATGCCTTCTTCCTCGGTGGTCAATGAAACCGAGCGCATGTTCTTGTCTGCAAGACAGCGGTTGATCAGTTTGCTGTGGCCGGCGTCGGGGACATAAGCCATCTGGGTTACGCCGGCGTCTTTCAGCACATCAAATATCTGGTCCGGCCACACGGTGGCGCGGGATTGCTGGTCGGTTTGCACGCGGACTCCTTTTTGCGGGAGCGCCCAGTGTAGACGTTTTGCCGCCGCGCTCCAATCCGCCGCAGCCGGTAGAGGCGCTCGTTTATAATCGATATCCCCATTTTCCAATATGTGAATCCCATGCAGTCCATGCCAGACCAGAACAGTCACGCCGACCTGCGCGAGGGCGTGCGCGCCGTGTGCAACCAATTCGACAATGCCTATTGGCAGCAGATCGACGAGGCGCGGGGTTATCCCGAAGCCTTTGTCACGGCGCTGACCGAAGCCGGCTGGCTGTCCGCGCTGATTCCCGAGGAATACGGCGGCTCCGGACTGACGCTGACTGAAGCCTCAATCATCATGGAAGAGATCAACCGCAGCGGCGGAAATTCCGGTGCCTGTCACGGCCAGATGTACAACATGGGCACGCTGCTGCGCCATGGCTCGGACGCACAGAAGAAAAAATATCTGCCGAAGATTGCGACCGGTGAACTACGGCTACAGTCCATGGGCGTCACCGAGCCCTCAGCCGGCACCGACACCACCAAAATAAAGACCGTCGCAGTCAAAAAAGGTGATCGTTACGTGGTGAACGGCCAGAAAGTATGGATCTCGCGCATCCAGCATTCGGAACTGATGATCCTGCTGGCACGCACGACGCCGTTGTCCGAAGTTAAGAAGAAATCCGAAGGCATGTCGATATTCATCGTCGACCTGCGCGACGCGCTGAAGCAGGGCATGACCGTCAAGCCGATCCGCAATATGGTCAACCATGAAACCAACGAGTTGTTCTTCGACAACCTGGAAATCCCGGTCGAAAACCTGATCGGCGAAGAGGGCCGGGGTTTCAAATACATACTCGATGGGCTGAATGCCGAGCGCATCCTGATTGCCGCCGAATGTATCGGCGACGGCTACTGGTTTGTCGAGCGCGCGACCCAATATGCGAAAGACCGCGTGGTGTTCGACCGGCCGATCGGCCAGAACCAGGGTGTGCAGTTTCCAATTGCGCGCAGCTATGTCAATGTCGAAGCCGCCAACCTGATGCGCTACAAGGCAGCGGCGCTGTTCGATGCCAAACAACCCTGCGGTGCCGAAGCCAATATGGCCAAGCTGCTGGCGGCAGATGCATCATGGGAAGCAGCGAACGCCTGCCTGCAGACCCATGGCGGTTTCGGTTTTGCCGCTGAATACGACATTGAGCGCAAATTCCGCGAGACGAGGCTGTACCAGGTGGCGCCAATCTCGACCAACCTGATCCTGTCGTATGTCGGTGAGCATATCCTGGGCATGCCGCGGTCGTTTTAAAATCGAAAGCGTTAGCCACAGAGAGCGCAGAGGACACAGAGTGTTCAGTGGCAAGAATCAAATGGTTTTTTTCTGTGAACTCTGTGTTCTCTGTGGCTTGAGGGTTTGATCTTGTTACCTCTCCAAGGTATTACCGTCGTTTCTCTTGAGCAGGCCGTTGCTGCACCGTTCTGCTCGCGCCAGCTCGCCGACCTCGGTGCGCGTGTAATCAAGATCGAACGACCGAAAGTCGGCGATTTCGCGCGGGATTACGATCAGACCGTCAACGGTCAGTCGGCGTATTTCGTCTGGCTCAACCGTTCCAAGGAAAGCCTGACGCTGGACGTCAAACACCCCGAGGCCGGGGAAAT
>JBBKXO010000288.1:0-8587 GCA_037969525.1 Burkholderiales bacterium
GCGGCCAAGGCCAGGAAATGACCATCGCACGCTTTACCGTGACACGGGAGGCGGCCCTGCGCCCTGAACCCATACGGTTACCACCTCCACAACCCGTGATGGAACCCCGCTTCGAAGTAAAAACGCGGATCGCCTTTGCGCACATGCGCGGCAGCCTCAATGGCCGCGACTTTGAGATGAGCGCCGTGGCCAACGATGAACGCCTGCCGCTCGGTCAGCCAGTGTCCTGGACATTCGAGAACGGCAAAGGAATGATGGACATGCCCCACCCCATGCATGTGCACGGCGTACGTTTCCGGGTGATGCAGCGTGAAGGTTCAACGCCGCGTAGCGTGGCCGAGGGGCTGGTCAGCAATTGTTACAAGGACAGCATCCTCGTGTTCCCGGGTGAGAAGGTGACGGTGCAACTGACCCCCACCGAACCCGGGCTCTTCATGTATCACTGCCACAACTTGGAGCACGAGGACGCCGGCATGATGCGCAATTTTCTGGTGGCCTGATTTCCGGCGTCTTTATATCTGATATCGCGCAGCCCCTGCAACAGCTGCGCTTAAACGTGAAAGCAGAACACACCGGATGACATGCGCAGCACATCAAACAGTTCATAACCAAGGAATAACCATGTTTATCGAAAAACTCACCGGCGCATTGATGATGGGACTGCTATTGCTCACGGGATTCGCCAATGTCCAGGCTGCGCAACAGAATGCCGCTGATCCGGTGCTGGTAGAACAAATCAGAGATGCCGTCATGAAGGAACTCCGCGAGAGCGGCACTATGGACCGTGCAGTTGATGCCGGCATCAGCCGTTACCTCGAACGAGAACGCGCCGAGGCGGCACAACGCGAACAAAGCGAAGCCGGTAAGCGAGCCACTGCATTGCGGCCGGTTGTCAAAGGCCGCGATCACATTCGTGGTAATCCTGATGCACCGGTTACGCTGGTCGAATATTCCGACTTCGAATGTCCGTTCTGTAAACGCTTCCACTTGACTGCGAAGAAACTGGTCGACGAGTCCAAGGGCCAGCTGAAATGGGTTTATCGCCACTTCCCGCTCGACGAACTACATCCGGTCAAGGCCCGCAAAGAGGCGGCAGCATCGGAATGCGCAGCCGAACTCGGCGGCAATGACGCGTTCTGGAAATTCGCGGACCGGTTCTATGAACTGACTCCGTCAAACAACCGCACGAATATCGACAAGGTGCTGCCGCAGATCGCGCGTGAAATCGGTCTTGATTCAGCAAAGTTCGCGTCGTGCCTGGCGAGCGGCAGGCACGACCGGCGCGTCACCGAAGATCAGCAGAACGCAGTTGCTACCGGAGGACGGGGCACCCCCTGGAGCCTCATCGTTTCGAAAAGCGGAAAAATATTTCCACTCTCAGGAGCACAACCCTACGCGACCATCAAGCAACTCGTTGACCTTGCACTGCAGGACAAATGATCCGTGTCACGTTATCTGAAATATCTGATGATCGCGTTTGGCCGGGTATTCGCATACCCGTCGTACATCCTGCTTGCAAGCACTTGTGCGATCACCGCCTTCCTGCTGGCGGTATGGTTTCCGAATCTCGGACTGATCGTGCAGATTTTTTCAGGTACCGATACACCTTTGACTGCCAAGTTCGGCATCATGTTCAGCCTGCTGGGCGGCATCAGCACAAACTTCAGCCCGTTCTCCGCTGCATACACCATTGCGATTGCCGTTCTCTTCGGGTTCACCGCGGCGATGATCGTCTATCTGCTCAGGCAGAGGCGCCTCGCAGCCGCGGGACGGAACATCGCCATCAGCTCCGGCGCCATGGCAAGCGGTGTGCTTGGCATAGGCTGTGCGGCTTGTGGTTCGCTGATTGCGGGAGCGATCCTGCCAGCCCTGGGCGCCACGGGTGCGCTCGCACTGCTACCGCTCAATGGCGAGGAATTCGGGATTCTGAGTGTTGTGCTGTTGTTTATTTCTCTGGCGCTCATCAGCAAAAGCATTGCAGAACCGATGGCTTGCCCGATTGCCCAACCCACGACGGCACAGCAACCATGAACCAGCAAACATTCATACACACCGGCATTGACCGAGTCACTCTCCGGGCAGAATCAATGTGATGGGCGACATCTCCGGTATCGGTGTTTTGACGGCTTTTATTGCCGGTGTCGTCTCATTTCTGTCGCCATGCGTGCTGCCCCTGGTTCCCGGCTATCTGTCTTATGTCGCGGGTCACTCTGCCGATGGGGCAAACCAGCTGACAACCGCACGATCCAGATATACTGACTTCGGTTTGAGTGCACTTTTCGTACTCGGATTTTCAACGGTATTCATAGCACTCGGCGCCAGCGCCACATCATTGGGACGGCTGCTCCTCGCCTACCGCTATGAGACCAACATCATCGGCGGCGCCCTCATCACGTTGTTCGGTCTGTTCATGACTGGACTGATGCCGCTGCCGTGGCTGGCGCGTGATCTGCGTTTTCACACCCGGATAGCCGGCGGCCGGCCGCTGGGCGCTTACGGTCTCGGCCTCGCATTCGGCGCCGGTTGGACCCCATGCATCGGTCCGGTACTGGGCGTCATACTCACCATGAGCGCGGTGTCCTCCAATACCGGGACCGGCATCGCCCTGCTGTCGGCGTATGCGCTAGGACTCGGTGTGCCCTTTCTGGCAGCGGCACTCTTCACTGGTGGGCTCGCACGCCGGCTCGGATCCCTGCGCAGAGCCGGACGCGTGCTGCGGATAGTCGCGGGTGCAATCATGATGATCATGGGCATAGCCGTGATGACCGGACAGCTTGCAAGGTTCTCCTACTGGCTGCTTGAGACCTTTCCCATCCTTGCAACCATTGGATAGCGCCCATCGATTCCATATATTTCTGACCATTACTTGAAAGGAACAAACATGTCACTTACTAAAATCAAAACACTCGGTTTAATCGCTCTATCCCTGGGCATGCTCCTGGCGTTACCCGCCCATGCCGCCTCGCCTGTCACACTGACGCATGTACACGGACTCTCCTACAGCGCAGACGGCAAGCAGATTTTCGTGCCCAGCCACCACGGCATGGCGGTCTACAGTGGCGGGAAATGGGGCAAGGCCGCGGGACCCGAAAACGACTACATGGGATTTTCCGCTACCAAAGATTTTTTCTACAGCAGCGGTCATCCGGCGCCCGGTTCAAATCTGGTCAATCCATTCGGGCTGATCAAGAGCAGCGACGGCGGCAAAACCTGGCGCAAACTCGGCATGGAGGGTGAGGCGGACTTCCATCAACTGGCCACCAGCTATGGCACCAATGCCGTCTATGTGGTCGCGCACGCACCCAATTCGAAGATGAGCCAGCCCGGCATACATTCCACCGTCAACGACGGCTTTACCTGGAAACATGCGACAGCCAGCGGCCTGGATAGCCAGCTCATCAGCCTGGCGGTCCATCCTTCAAACAACCAGATCGTTGCTGCCGGAACCAAGACCGGCCTGTTTTTCTCCACTGATGGCGGCGACAATTTCAAATCCCTGCACGAAGGCGCGCAGGTCATGAGCGCATTTTTTGATCTTGATGAAAAGCAGATTTGGTTCGGCAGCTATGCAGACAAACCAGCGCTGACCCGCCTGGATTGGAGCAGCGGCAAAAAAACCACGATCAACCTTCCGCCACTGACCCGGGATGCCGTTGCTTATATCGCCCAGAATCCCGTCAACCGGCAGGAATATGTCATCGCCACCTTTGAGCGGAACGTCTACCTGAGCAAAAACACCGGCAAGACATGGAGCCAGATTGCCAAACAGGGGCAAACGCAGTGAAGACAGCATGGCGGACCTCCTGTCGCGACAGCTGCTTCATCTATCACGTTAAGCACCATGACACAGGGGACCAAAAATTCCCCGGTTTTCCAATCTCAGGAAACTTTGCAATACATTCATAAACGAGAGGAACTGACATGAACACAACGACCACAACCAAAAGGGCGGACGAAATGTCCCTGACCGAAAGCGTCACGGCCCTGCTCCGGCACTATCTGGGAGGGCGCAGAGGATTGATTCTACTGGCAGTTACAACCGCGGGCGTGGGCATGTATTTCAACTGGAGCTGGCTCGTCGCCGCAGGAGTCGCCCCTGTACTGCTGGCCGTCGCACCCTGTGCGGTCATGTGCGGGTTCGGACTGTGCATGAACAAAATGTGTGGCAAGTCGGATCCCGCGCAGTCGAAATCTGTCGATCAGGGCAACGGCACATCCCTCTCTTCGAATACGCCTGATGGCAAAAGCCCAGAGAAAAAGTAGGCGATCCATGATTTCAATTTTCAACAGCCTGCGAGCGGCATGAATTTCTACGAAAAATGGATATTGCCGCGGTTGGTGGATGTGGCGATGCGGAACAAGGAAGCGACGCGCTATCGCGCGCAGATCGTGCCGCAGGCGCGGGGCTCGGTCCTCGAGATCGGTATCGGCTCGGGACTTAATCTGCCTTTCTACGGCAACGAGGTTGAACACCTCTATGCGCTCGATCCGTCAGAGGAATTGCTGTTGATGGCCCGAAAAAAATGCCGCGGCATGACGTTGCCCGTCGAATTTCTTGCGCATTCTGGAGAAGAAATTCCGCTGGATGCAGGATCCGTCGATACCGTGGTGACCACCTGGACCCTGTGCACCATTCCCGATCCGGTGCAGGCGCTGGCGGAAATGAAGCGCGTGCTCAAACCGGGCGGGACCCTGCTGTTTGCCGAACACGGAATGGCGCCCGAAGCACAAGTCCAGACCTGGCAGCGGCGACTCAACCCGCTGTGGCAGTCGGTCGCCGGAGGATGCAATCTGAACCGGAAGATTGATCAACTGATCCTGGCTGCAGGTTTCCACATGACCCGCCTCGATACCGAGTACGCCAAGGGGCCGCGACCGATGAGCTACATCTATGCTGGCCGTGCCCAGCCGGGAAACCCTGCTCCTTAGCCACCGCGGATGCCTGCCTGGTACCCCTGAGCTGATGCCTAGCGGGGCGCACCACCTCGCTGTTGCGCCCAGCCTGAATACGGAATGGGTAGGGCATGAAGGACTCCTTTGTTGGTAGCCAAGCATTGAATCGCCCCCAGGAATTTATTTATTTATTCTTATAATCAATTACTTATATTATAACACCTATACGGCTTGACCCTGTACCAAGGTTCAGGGTTTAGATTACGGTCAATCAGGAGATTTTCATGCGCGAAACCGAAATGTTGACCCGCGGCAAACTGGCCGGACGCGGCGGCGTCAACATCGCCACCATCCGCTATTACGAAAAACGCGGGCTGCTGCCGGAAGCGTCCCGCAGTCCCTCCGGCTACCGGTTGTTTGCCGGCGACGCACTGCGCCGTTTGCATTTCATCAAGCAGGCGCAGGTGCTCGGATTCTCACTCGATGAGATCGGTGACCTGCTGTCGCTGCGCATGCAACCCGGCACCACTTGCGCCGACATCCGGCAGCAAGCGCGGCGCAAGATCCGGACGGTCGATGACAAAATCCGCGATCTGCAGCGCATCAAACAAGCGCTGTCGAAACTCGCAATCGCCTGTCAGGGCGCGGGCCCGACCAGCGAATGTCCCATTCTGGAATCACTGGATGGCGACAACGTTACACAGCGAAATTAATCATGAAAAACCTGACACTGAAAATCACCGGCATGCACTGTGACGGCTGCGCCGAGACCATAGAAGCGCTGCTGGCCGCCGAACCCGGTGTCCAGGCGTCCAGCGCATCCTATGCAACCGGTACTGCACGGGTGCTCTACGATCCCGCTGGCGCTGAAGCATCCCGCCTCATCGCCGCCATCGAACGCGCGGGTTACCGCGTCGAGGAGCAATAGCATGGACCTGCTGGCCGGCGAATTTACGGCCCTGGTGCTTTGGCCCGTTGCCCTCGGCTTGTTCGGCTTCATCGAACCCTGTGCGATCGGCGCGACACTGCTGTTCATTAAAACCATAGAAGGCGCCACCCCTGCAGCCAAGGTCAGCCAGGTCGTTGCCTTTACGCTCAGCCGCACTGTGTTTACCGGACTGCTGGGCGTCGTTGCCGTGCTGATCGGATCATTGTTCCTCGGCTTGCAGAAAGCAGTCTGGCTGCTGCTGGGCATCCTGTACGCGATCATCGGCCTGCTCTATCTGACGGGACGCATTGACTGGCTGATGCGGTCAATCGGCCCCCGCCTCAAGGGATTGTCCAACCGCAGGGGCTCGGTTGCTCTCGGCGCGGCGTTCGGACTCAACATCCCCGCCTGTGCCGGCCCGCTGCTGCTCGCGTTACTGACGACCGCAGCCGCCGGCGGCGCCAGCGGCGGCACCCTGGCCCGCGGCTTCATCTCGCTTGCCCTGTTTGGATTCGCCCTGTCGCTGCCTCTGGTTGCGGTCGTTTATTCCGACCGCGCCCGACGGTGGCTTGACAGCCTCGCCAGCCTGAGCCGCCGTATGCCGCTATGGACCGGAATACTTTTTCTGGTGCTCGGTCTGTGGTCAATCTGGTTCGGCCTGACCGTCTCCATCCAATAGCCATCATGAACACCACTGACACTGCCATCCCGCTGTGGAGCCATGAACCGGCCAGCCGTCCCGACCGCGCCCGCATCCGCGCCCGCATCGCCGGCATGCATTGTTCCTTGTGCACAGGGAGCATCGAAAAAGCGCTGGCCCGCCATGCAGGTGTCGATAAGGTTTCGGTCAGCCTGACCCACGAGCAGGCCCTGGTCGAATATGACCCGCAACGGGTGCAGCCCCAGGATCTGCTGCTCACACTGCGCCAGATGGGTTACGTGATCTCCGACCCGCGAAAAATGCAGCCCTACGAAGATCAGGAACGCCAGTTGGTGCACGAAGGCAGGCGCTTTCTGGTGGCCACCATTTTCAGCCTGATGTCTCTCACGCTGATATCCCGTCCCGGCGACTTCTGGTATGCCGCGCTGGAAACATTTGTCGCGCTGTGCCTGCTGACCGCAGTCTTCCTGGTGTTGCGTGGATCCGGTCTGCTGCGAGCCGTCGCGGGCACCGGTGCAGCCCTGGCACTGATCGTCACACTGGCCTGGTTCAGGGAGTCGGGCATCATCGCCCAGGCCGACCAGTGGATCGCCGCAGTGCTGGCAGTCACCGTCGTGTTTTTCCTCGCCCGACCCATACTGGCCATGGCCTGGCAATCGTTGCGTCGCGGCATCATCAATCAGCATGTGCTGCTGGAAGCGGCCGCGTTTGCCGGCCTTGCTGGCGGCGTCTACGGCATTGCCGCGGGCGGCCCGGAATTTCCGACCGCGCCGTTTTTCTGCGTGGCGGTGATGGTATGCAATTACCACATTTTTTCCGAATGGCTGTCGTTGATCGTCAAAACCCGCAGTTCACAGGCCGTGCGGCGATTGCTAGAGCTGCAACCCGAAACCGCAAGAGTGCTGCGCGATGGACATGAAATGGAAGTTGCGATTGAACAAGTGGTGGTGGACGATCGGGTCCGCGTGCGTCCCGGCGACCGTGTTCCCGTAGACGGCGTCATCACCGAAGGGCGCTCCACAGTGGACCAGTCGATCGTCACCGGTGAACCCATGCCCGTGGAACGCACAGTTGGCGATGCAGTCATCGGCGGCTCACAGAACGGACTCGGTACATTTCTGGTGCGCGTGACCGCCATTGGCGACGCCAGTTTCCTGCAGCGCGTGGCCCGCGAAGTTGAGGACGCCCGGGCATTGAAGCCCGGCATGCTGCATCTGGTGGACCGGGTATTGACCATCTATGCGCCCGCAGTGCTCTCCCTGTCACTGGCTGCGGCTCTCGGTTGGCTGGTTATCCCATGGCTCGCCGGCGACATGCCTGATTTTGAGCGTGCCGTGTTCGCCGGACTGACGGTACTGGTCATGGGGTATCCGTGCGCACTGGGAATTTCGGCACCGCTTTCAATAGTACGCGGCGCAGGAGAGGCCGCCGAGCGCGGCATCCTCATGCGCACCGGTGAAGCGTTTCAGGGCCTGCGCCTGGTCACCCACTTCGTGTTCGATAAAACCGGAACACTGACTGAAGGTAAACCCGCGCTGCGCGAAATCGAGATTTTTGCTGGATCAGAAAATGAGCTCTTGGGTGTAGTTGCTTCGGCCGAAGCCGCTTCAGAGCATCCGCTGGCCAAGGCCGTACTGGCTGCCGCGCTGGAACGCGGCATCACACCACCTGCGCTGGAAAGTTTTAGTGCCATTCCCGGACACGGTGTACGCGGCATGCTGGCCGGCGAAGCAATTCTGGTCGGCAACATGCGCCTGATGGATAAAAACGGCGTAACCGTCGATGCCGCTGCCACACGCGTTCGGGCACTCGAACAAGAAGGCCGCACGGTGATTTTGGTGGCACGCGCCGGGCTACTGCTCGGTCTGCTGGCGTTCGGTGACACACTGCGCCCCGACGCAGCCAAGACGATCGCGGCGCTGCGCAAGGCAGGCGTACGCACACTGCTGATGAGCGGTGACAATCAGGCCGCCAGCCAGAACATGGCGGCGCTGGCGGGCATCGATGAAGTGCATGCCGGACTGTTGCCGCAGGACAAGGTCGCGCTGATCAGAAAATTACAACAGAACGGCAAAGTAGCCATGGTTGGTGACGGCATCAACGAC
>JBBKXO010000289.1:0-8366 GCA_037969525.1 Burkholderiales bacterium
AGCAGGATGGCGAGCACGATCATCAGTACCACGCCGCCCATCACCAGTATCATCACCGGCTCGAGCAGCGTCAGGAACACCGCGAGACGCCGCTCCAGCGCCTGGGTTTCCAGTCGGGCAGCGCGCCCGAGCATCTGCTCGAGCTTGCCGCTGGCCTCTCCGCTGGCCACCAGGTGCACCAGCAAGGGTGGAAATGCGCGCGTTTCGCCCAGCGCCCGCGCCAGGCTCGCGCCTTCGCGCACCCGTCCGATCGCACGCTCGACAGCCTCCCGCATCACTGTGTTGGTCATCACCCGCGCACCGGAAGCCAGTGAGGAGAGCAGCGGCACGCCGCCACCGACCAGGATGGCGAGCGTGCTGGCAAAGCGCGAAGTATTGACCCCGCGAACCAGCGAGCCTACCCACGGCATGCGCAGCAGCATTACATGCCAGCGGCGTCTGACCGCAGGGCGACGCAACAGCAGGCGTACAGTGATTGCCGTGCCGACGGCAATTACGACGAGATACGGCCAGGTTGCGCGCAGGAAGTCCGAGAGTCCGATCAGGGCGCGGGTCAGCAGAGGCAGGCTTTGCCGCGATTGCTGGAAGACCTGGACCACCTGCGGTACTACATAGATCAGCAGTCCGGTGACTATCATGATGGCGACGATGGTGACAATGATCGGGTAGAGCAGGGCCAGACTGGTTTTCTGCCGCAGCGCCTGCCGCGCATCAAGGTAATCGGCAAGATGCTGCAACACGGTCGGCAACGCCCCCGATTCCTCACCGCCGTGTACCAGCGCCTGGTAGAAGTCGGGAAAGCTCTTTTCGTAGGTGCCCAATGCGGCTGCCAATGACAGTCCGGATGTTACTTCTGTCTTGACCCCCGTCAGCACTTCCCGCGTCAATGGTTCGGCGGCTTCTTCGATCAGGGCATTGAGCGTCTGCTCCATCGTCAGTCCGGATTCGAGCAGTGTCGCCATCTGCCGGGTAAGCAGGCTCAGCTCTGCGGCTGACAACCCCCGTGCCCATGTCTGGCTTGCGCGCTCGCGCGCCTGCACCCGGTCAACGGCTGAGGGCAGCAGGCCTTGTGCGCGCAGTTGGATGCGTGCCTGGCGCGCCGTGTCCGCCTGGATCACACCGGAAAGCGTGCGGCCGGCGTCGTCAAGTGCCTGGTAGCGAAAGGCCTCCATGGTAGCGGCGGGCGCTGCAGTCTATTCGCGCGTCACGCGCACGACTTCTTCAAGGCTGATCAGGCCCTGGCCGGCCCAGCGCATGCCGTCGTCGCGCAGTGAGCGCATGCCGCGGGACATCGCATGCTCGCGCAGCGTCTGTTCCGAGGCGCGGTCGTGGATCAGTCGACGCAGGTCGTCGTCCACCGTCAGCAATTCGTAGATGCCGGTGCGGCCACGATAGCCCGAACCTTTGCAGGTGCTGCAGCCTTGTGGCGAATAGAGGGTGCCATCGGTGGGGGCGAGGCCCAGAGCACGGAGCTGCGCGGCATCGGCCGCAAAGGGCTTGCGGCAGTCGAGACACAGCTTGCGCACCAGGCGCTGTGCGCCCACCCCGATCAGGCTGGAGGCCAGCAGAAAGGGTTCCACGCCCATATCAACGAGCCGGGTGACTGCGCTGACGGCATCGTTGGTGTGCAGTGTGGCAAAAACCAGGTGGCCGGTGAGACTGGCCTGAACTGCGATTTGCGCGGTTTCCAGATCGCGAATCTCGCCGATCATGACCACGTCCGGATCCTGGCGCAGGATGGTCCTCAGTGCCCGCGCGAAGCTCATTTCAATGCGCGCATTGACCTGCGTCTGGCTGATGCCGTCGAGGTCATACTCGATAGGGTCCTCCACGGTCATGATATTGAGCGCGGTGGCGTCGAGCCGCGACAGCGCGGCATAGAGCGTGGTGGTCTTGCCCGATCCCGTTGGCCCGGTGACCAGTACAATGCCGTGTGGTTCGCGGATCAGCCGGTCCATATGCACGAGCGTGACATCGTCCATGCCGAGACGCGTGAGATCAAGCCGCCCGGCCTGCTTGTCGAGCAGGCGCAACACCACGCGTTCGCCATGTCCGGTGGGTATCGTCGATACGCGGACGTCGACCGGTTTGCCGGCCACACGCAGCGTGATTCGACCATCCTGTGGCAGGCGTTTTTCCGCGATGTCGAGCTGGGCCATTATTTTTACCCGCGATACGATTGCGCCATGCAACGCGCGCGCCGGTTCGATCAGGTCGCGCAATGTGCCGTCGATGCGCAGTCTTACCACTGAGCGGGTTTCGAATGGCTCGATGTGTATGTCCGAGGCGCCGTCGCGCAGCGCCTGGGTCAGCAGCGCGTTGATCAGACGGATGACCGGCGCATCGTCCTGGCTTTCGAGCAGATCCTCGATCCGCGGTATCTCCTGCAGCAGTCTGGAAAGGTCCAGGTCCTGTGCCAGGTCGCCGGCCAGCGCGACCGCACCGGCATCGGCGCCGTTGTATGTGGCGGCAATCAACTCGTCAAATTGCTCGGCGCCGATACTGCTGGCGTGTACCGGTACGCCCAACGTGCGGCGCAATTCAGCCAGCGCACCTGCGCGTGCACCATCGCGCATCACGATTTCCGCGAGACCGTCATTGAGGGAGACCACGACCACGCCGTTGGTCTTGGCGAAGGCATAAGGAATCCGGATTGCAATCGGATTCATCAATCTGCCGTGCTTGGGTATGGACTTTCCGCGATTTCCTGCGGTGGCGCCGGCAGGGTTGCCGCAGGTTCCGCGGTCACAGGTGCCGCGGGTTCCGCAGTCACCGGTGCTGCGGGTGCTACCCCGGTCGAGGAACTGGTTCGCGGCGGTAGCGTCGGTGATTCGCCGATGTCCGGCAGTAAGGCACTCGGTGCCGGTTTGACCTTGCGCTGCTCGCCGAGAATGTAGTCGTAGCGATCGCTGGTGAAGGCGTTGGTGCGCTCGCTGTTACGCACCAGCGTCGGTCGCAGGAAGACCATCAGATTGGTTTTGCTGCGTGAGCGGGTCTGATACTGGAACAGGGCGCCGATTAAAGGAAGGTCACCCAGCAAAGGCACTTTCTGGATGCCATCCTTGAAGGTATCCTGAATGAGTCCGCCGATGACCACGATCTGCCCGTCGTCGACCAGGACGGTTGAGGCTACCGCGCGCTTGTTGGTGATCACGCCGGCGGGGTTTGACGTGTCCTGAACGCTGGAGACTTCCTGATAGATCTGCAGTTTCACGGTGCCGCCTTCGGAGATTTGCGGCTTGACCCTCAGCGTCAATCCAACGTCGCGGCGCTCGACGGTCTGAAAAGGTGTGGGCGTGGTGGCTGCACCTGACAGCGCGTACTGGCCGGTGATGAAAGGCACATTCTGGCCGATGACTATCATGGCCTCCTCGTTATCCAGCGTCAGCAATGTCGGTGTGGACAGGATATTGGCGTTGGCGTCGGTTTCCAGCGCCCTCACCAGGACGCCGATGTTCAGAATCTGACCCAGGCCGGGGATGTTTATGGTGCCGTTGACTACCCCGACATTGAGCCCGGGAGCGGCCGCGGCGGGATTCTGCGAAAGGCCGATAATGTTCTGGCCCGCGGTGCCGAAATTCGTACCGCCAAAGCCCTGGGTATTCGTCCTGCCCAATCCGGTCAGGCTCTGCCATTGGATGCCGAACTCCGCAGCCTTGTCGGCGGTGATTTCAGCAATCAGCGCCTCGACATACACCTGTGCGCGCCGCACATCGAGTTTATCCAGCGCTGCGCGCAGATTGTTGTAAATCGCGTCGGGCGCATTGATGATGATCGAGTTGGTCGCCGCATCTGCCTGGATGATGCCTGAAGCCGCTGAGGCGGAGTACGACGCAGTCGATGCCGGCGCGAGTAGCGGGGCCGCCGCCGGCGTGGCAGCGCCTGCCGCAGTCGCGGTCGTTGCCGGTGCGCTGAGAGGCGCGCCCGTTTGCGGCGCGGTGATTGCGGAGCCGCCGAGGTGGATTGCGCGCAGGGTTTCCGCCACTTTCAGCGCTTCCGCGTTCTTCATGTAAACGACGTGAATATTGCCCGCCACGCTGGTGGGCGAGTCCAGCATCGCGACGAGGCTGCGCAGCCGGAACAGCTGGGACGGGTTGTCAGAGCGCACGATCAGGCTGTTCGAACGCGCATCGGCGACCACGGTCAGGCGCCGGGAGGTGTCAGCCGGTACACCCGCGACCGGGGCCGCTTCCGGGAAAAGTTTGTTAACGGTTTGTGCAACATCGACTGCCGAAGCGTGGCGCAGCGGTATCGCCACCGGCTCAGTGCCGCTGGGCTGGTCGATCGCGTCGATGATTTTCTCGATGCGCGACAGGTTGCCGGCGTAATCAGTGACCACCAGCGAGTTGCTGGCCGGGTATGCGGTGATGGGATTGTTGGGGGCCACCAGCGGGCGCAATATCGGCACCATTTGCGCTGCCGATTCGTGTTTCAGTGTGAACACCTGAGTCTGAATCCGGTCGCCGGCATCCCGGGGTTTGTCCTGCGGGCCGTGCGTAGGGCTCGGGTACCACTTGGCGTCGGCTGCGGGAACGATCGTGACGATGCCGCGGCTCTCGATCGCTGCGTAACCCTGCACGCGCAGCGCCGACAGAAATACATCATACAAAAGCGCTGCGGATACCGGCTTGGCCGAAACAATATTGATCGTGCCCTTCACCCGGGGATCGAGCACGAAGTTCTTTCCCGTGATCTGGCTTACCGCCTTGACCACGCCTTCGATGTCGGCGTTGACGAAATTGATCGTGACGGGTTCGGCGCCGGCCGCCCATCCGCGTCCGATGCAGGCCACCATGGCCATCCCGATGATTCCGCTTCGAAGCCAGCGACGCTGCATGTCGACCTCAAAAAAGTGTGTCATCGCCCGTTGACGAAAAATTACTTATTCTTGCGTGGCGCGACTGCTGCCGTGGACTTGCCGGGATCGGGCCAGGCGAGCGACTCACGCACTCCGCCTCGCTCCATCACGATGTGGTCCGCATGCACCTCGACCAGCTTCAACCCGGGTTCAATTTCGCCACCCTGATGCACCGCGACAGTCTCTTTCGCGTCGAGCCGCAGTATGGCATAACCCGATTCGTTGGCGTCGGCCACAACGCCCAGCAAGGTGATCGCGAAACCCGTCGGCGCGGTGGTGTTGCCGTTAAGTCGTGCGCTGCCGAACAGTGCGGTTGCGGTTGCCGCCGGGTCGCCGGCTTGCGCCGCCAGCTGTGCTTGCGGCTCGTCCGGCGGGGCGAGCCAGGCCCAGGTCCAATACGCCAGCACCATGCCGAGCAGCGCGAGTGCTGCGACTGTCACCAGCGTCACAATGGCAGTTGGTGCAAAGCTCAATCGTGTGAAGGAGATTACTTGCATCATTGGTCAAATAAAATCGCCGCATGCAAAATGGGGCATTGTGAAGTGTAAAATCGCAATTTGTCTTTGTATGTTCGCCAGCGCACATGGCATTTGCGAGCGAAGTGGATAATGCCATATATAATATCTTTGGGTGGAATCTTCACGAAAACGCAGGCGGCCCTCAGATGGGATTGAATGCACGGAGGGTCAAATGAAATTGAAATCTCAGCATGACGGATTTACGTTGCTGGAGGTGATGGTGGTAGTCGTCATCCTCGGCATACTTGCAGCGCTGGTTGTGCCGAAAATCATCAGCCGTCCCGACGAGGCGCGGATCATCGCGGTTAAACAGGATATTGCGAGCCTGCAGCAGGCACTAAAGCTCTACCGCCTGGACAGTCAGCGCTATCCCACGACCGAACAGGGATTGCAGGCGCTGGTGACCAGGCCGGCGACAGCCCCGATTCCCGGTAACTGGAAATCAGGCGGCTACGTTGAGCGCCTGCCCAGGGATCCCTGGGGCAACCCGTATCAGTACCTGAATCCCGGCATTCGCGGGGAGATTGATATTTTCAGCTTCGGCGCTGATGGCGCGTCCGGCGGTGAAGGTAATGACGCCGACATCGGCTCGTGGGCGCTGTAGCAGAAGTCCATGCATGATGAGCGGCGACGCTACGGCGGGAAAAATCCGGGGCTTCACGCTGATCGAAGTGCTCATCGTGATGCTGATCATGGGCCTTTTCGTCGGTCTGGTCAGTGCCATCGTGCGCCCGGACGATCGCGGTCTGCTGCGCGTAGAGGCCGAGCGGCTGGCACAGCTGCTGGAGCTCGCGGCTGCCGAATCCCGTCTCACGGGAAAATCCATTGCCTGGTCGGTCGATGGTCCGGCTTACCGCTTCGGGCGATATCAGGAGGACACCGGCTGGTCCGAGATTCTCGACAGCGAATTGTTGCGGCGGCGACCGCTGCCGCAGGGCATGACGATTTCGGGTCTGCAGGTCGAGAATATGCCGGTGCATGGCGTCATGCGCCTGGAGTTCCCTCCATACGGACTGACGCACGCTTTCACCATCGACATGTCTCTCGGCGTGGAACGCTATGCCATTGCGGCTTCACCGGTCGGAGCGATACGGGTCATGCAGGGTTCAGGGGTAAGCCATGGTGATCTGGCGCCGCAATAATCGCGCAGGCTTTACGCTGGTCGAAGTGCTGGTGGCACTGGCCATCATCGCAATTGCATTGCTTGCCGCGCTGCGTGCGGCGGGTCAGGGCACGGGCAGTGTCGGGGATCTGCGTTCGCGTTTACTGGCTGGCTGGGTCGCGGAGAATCAACTTGCGGAGCATCGTGCCCGCGGCGACTGGCTGCCGCTGGGGATACAACACGGCAAGGCGCGCGAGGGCGGCATTGAGTATTCATGGCGCGAGGAAGTCATCGCAACGCCAAATCCCGCATTTCGCCGCATCGATGTCTTCGTATTTGAGGTGCCGGAGGAATCGCGCGCGCTGGCACATTACACCGGGTTTGTGGTGAATCCGCCGGCGACAGTCAAATGAAATCCATTGACCTGGGACGCGGCTTCACCTTGATCGAGTTGCTCACGGCGATGTTGATTCTGTCGTTGCTGGCATTGATGTCGTACCGCGGCCTGGGCGCGGTACTCGATACGCGCCAGCATGTGGCTGAAGAGAGTTCCAAGTGGCGGCGGGTGGCTGCTTTCTACTCGCGCTTTGAGCAGGATGTGCGGCTGGCGGCGCCGCGTCCGGGACGCACGGCTTCCGGCAGCACACCGGCATGGCTGGGACGACCCGATGCGACGGTCGAGCCGCGTCTGGAGATCAATCGCTTTGCCGCCGCCGAAGGCACGGATACGCCGCGACGGGTGGCCTATGGAGTGAACGGAAAACAGGAAATTGAATTGTGGCTATGGCCGGGAATCGACGTGGCGCCAAATGTCCAGCCCGCGCGTTACCCGTTGCTGAGCGGGGTCGCGGAATTTGATTTCCATTATCTCAATGCGGATCTGGTCTGGGTGGGCGCATGGCCGACGTCACCGCGCGACGCTGTCATTCCCCGGGCCGTGCGCTTGCGCATCGTGCTCGTATCCGGTGAGGAGATCGTTCGCGTGTTTGCACTGAACTCATGAGAGCGCCACGTACAGGAGTAGCGTTGCGACGGCAGCACGGCGTGGCCATCGTGCTTGCCATGGGCGTGGTCGCACTGGCCGCGCTGGCGGCAACCGCGATGATGGTCTCGCAGAGCACCTGGTCGAGACAGGTCGAGATGAGCGCCGGCCATGCCCAGGCGCAACTGCTCATTCAGTCCGGCCTGGATTGGGCGCGCGCCGTATTAAGCGATGATCGCCGCGTTGGCAATATCGACACTCTGGATGAGCCATGGGCGTTGCGGTTGCCGCCGATTCCGGTCCTCAACGGCAGCCTCACCGGTCACATCGAGGATCAGCAGGGCAAGTTCAATCTCAATAACCTGCTGAAGAACGGCAAGATCAGCAATGTGCAACTGGAATACTTCCGGCGCCTGCTGTCGATTCTGAATTTGCCGCCCGCGCTCGCCGGTGCACTCGCCGACTGGATCGATGCCGACAGCGAGGCGCAGCCGCAGGATGGCGCCGAAGATGCGTACTACCTGTCGCTGCAGCCGCCGTATCTCGCTGCCAACCGGGCCTTGATCGATGTGGCCGAGCTCGCGCTGGTGCGCGGTTTTGACGACAGCGTGCGCAGGCGCCTGCGCCCGTTTGTGACAGCATTGCCCCGTTTTACCGCACTTAACGCGAACACCGCTACGCCTGAAGTCCTGGCTGCAGTGATCGATGGCCTGGGTCTGGATGACGCACGCGCGCTGGTCGCGCAACGCGAACGCGCCTATTTCCGCACCTGGTCCGACTTCTTCCGCGAACTCCCGCCCGGGCTTATCGTGCCCACCGAAAACATCTCGGTGAGCAGCGATTACTTCCTTGCGACCATGCGCGTAACCATCAATGAGGCGCAGGCGCGCGGTTCGGCATTGCTGG
>JBBKXO010000290.1:0-4503 GCA_037969525.1 Burkholderiales bacterium
CTCGCGGCCAGCTCACCGGCCTGCTGGGGCACCTGTTCGAGGGTCAGAATGCGGCCAAAGGTAGAGGCAAATGCCACGAGCGCAAGAATCATCCCGATGGTGCCGACGGACCGTCCCAATGTGTCGATGAACGACTTGACGGTCAGCTCCCGGTAAAAGACGCCGCCGACAAGAATGGCGTAAAAGACGGATATCGCAGCGGCCTCAGTCGGCGAAACAATGCCGCCATAGATTCCACCCAAAACAATCACCGGTGCGAGGAGCGCCCAGAAGGCCTCTTTGAAGGTCGTACGGCATTCATCCCACCTGAATGGCTTCAGCGGCGTGTCCAGCTTTCTTTTTCCATAAAGCATGCGCGCTATCAGCATGTAGGCCGCTGCAAACAACAGGCCAGGCAGGATGCCCGACATGAACAGGGTTGCGACAGACTCTTCAGACGCGACCCCGTACATCACATAGGGAATGGACGGCGGGATCATGACGCCAATCATTCCAGACGATGCGATCAGGGCCGCAGAATAGTCCGCCGGGTATTTCTGCTTGTCCATTTCTGGAATCATGACGGTGCCGATCGCGGCAACGGTGGCGGGCGAAGACCCCGATATGGCACCGAAGAATGTCGCCGCCAGCACGGTCACATAGGACAACGAGGCCTTGATCGAGCCGACCAGCGAGTAAATGGCCGCAGTCAGCCTGCGCGACAGACCCCCTGTGTACATCAGATCACCCGCCAGAATGAACAGAGGCACCGCCAGCAATGGGTAACTATTGACCGCGGTTACAATCGACTTTGCCTGGAATAAGAACGAGGTGGTTTCATAAAAGTAGATCGTAATGGTCGCCGAGGCCGCCAGGGCAAATGCAATCGGCATGCCGATCAATATCAATCCCAGCAGCGCCACAAAGATGAACAACCCTGCTTCCATCTCAATACTCCTTGGAAATGTTGGAGGAATTGGCAAGGGTATTGAATTCCTTGGCAAGATTTCTCATGATGCGGTATATGGTGAGCGCAAGCCCGATGGGCGCAGGAATATAAAAGACCCACATCGGATACGGAACGAGAAGCCCCGTTTTCCCTTGCACCGCGTTGTGTCCGAGGAACTCGATGGCTGCGACAATGATCAGGAAAAACAAGCCAACAGTCACAAGCGACAGCAGGATGTTCAGAACGGCTTTTATTTTTACAGGGAGCCAATCCTGGATGAATGTGACTTTCGCATGGGTATCCAGCTTTGTGGAGAACGGAATGGTAAACCACACAAACCAGATGAAGAGCAGAAGCGTCATTTCTGAAGCCCACGGTATCGCCTCCTGGAATGCGTACCGCATGACCACGTTGACGAACATCAGTGTCGAAAATGCGACAAAGAGGAATGAGGCGGCGTACTCTTCCAGATGCTTATCAACACTACGTAGAAACTTGCCCATGGTGTTGTCCTGTAAAGAGATTGATTAAATGTTGGGTCTTTTCACGGCTCTGCACTCTTGGGGGCGGAGCGGCCATCTTTTTGCGGCAACTGCTCTCCAGATTGATGTCTGGAGAGAGTCGACGCGTCATGGGTCGATCAATCTGATGTGGATAATCAGATCTTTTCGTCGACCGGTTATTTGCTCGCCGTCGCGACCGCTTTCATGAACTCATCGTACTGAGCCTGGCCGACTTGGCTGGCATACTTCTTGTTCAAAGGCGCCGCGAGTTTCATCCATTCATTTACCTGGGCCGGAGTCAGCGACTTGATCTTCATGCCCTTTGCCTTCATTTCTTCCGTCTGCTTCGTTTCCTCTTGATTGATCAGCTTCAGCTGGTGGGCATATGCTTTGTCAAAAGCGGACTGAAGGCTCTTTCGACTGTCAGCGTTCAAACCATCCCACCATGACTTGTTGGCTGCGATCACATACGCTGAATAGACATGCCCGGTCAGCGTCATGAATTTCTGCACCTCGCTGAATTTTTGCGCGGTGATCTGCGCCAGCGGGTTTTCTTGTCCGTCGAAAACACCGGTTGAGAGATTGGTGTACAGCTCTGCGAAAGGCGAGCCGGAGGCGGAAGCGCCAGTCAGGTTCCAGAACTCGACGTGTGCCGGCACCTGCATGGTCCTGAGCTTCATGCCTTTCAGGTCGGCTGGCCCAACCACTTCGGCCTTGTTATTGGTCAAATGACGCATGCCGTTTTCCATGTAACCGATACCCACCAGACCCTTGCTTTCCAGCTCCGACAGCGCCTTCTTTCCCCAGTCTCCGCCCAGCACCTGGATCGCCACATCCCTGGAAGGAAACACGTAGGGCAGCTCGATGAAGCTCATCGGCTTGGAGTATTTGGTGAAGAAGGAGGACGGGCTCAATACGATGTCCATGTCGCCGGTGCTCACGGTTTCGATCATTTCCGTGTCGTTGCCCATCTGCGAGGACGGAAAAATCCTCACGTCGAACCGACCGCCTTTTTCGAGGTCTGCTTTCATCATGACCAGCGCGCGATGCATGGAAAAACCATCGGATGCGCCGTGGGCGATCTGGACCTTCACCTTTTTCCCGCTGGATTGGGCCATTGCCGCGCCGCAAACCATTGAGCCAGCACCCAGGGAGAGGATTGCCAGGGCCAGGGAAAAGCGCTTCTTCAAATCGGTAAACATGTCTCACTCCTGAAAGTTGTAGAAAAAATCGTCGGCCGCAAATGCTTCAGCTGCGCTTTCGCGATGTCACGACCATGGGTCACCAGACTCATTGATTTCTGCCATATGGCATCTGGTACACCAGTTAGTCTATGGGTTGAGATGGGATATGTGTACAGGGTTTACACCAGTTGGATGCAATTTCCCACTGAGAGCACGCTACCTCTTTACCTGTATGTGGCCCGTGTAACCCGCACGGCGTTTTTCCTCAAGGGGCTGGTGTTACAGCATCAGCCTAGTCAGCGGTTCGAGCAGTCTCCTGCGAGTAGCTGAGCCGTGTTCGCCCAATGTGCGTATCCAGCGTAGCCAGTGCGCGATTGGCATCTCGGTCACGCACCGCCTGCAAAATGCCTTTGTGTTCGGCGAAAGACATGTCAGTGTGCCCCGGACGTCGTGCCAGGTGGGTGCGAAGCGCGGAGATCTTGCCGACCTGCATGTCGTAGGCGCGCATCATCAAACTGTTGCCACAGCAGGAAAAGAGGGCCTGGTGGAACAACGTGTCTTCCATCAGATAGGCCCTGCGATCCTTGTCTCCGCGTGCCTGCTCCATGCGACACACGACCTTGTCCAGCTGCTTTTCGGTCTCTTCGGGATTGCGCTCGATGGCCAGCTTCAACGCGGCGGCTTCCAGCGCCTGCCTGAGCTCGCACATTTCGGCCACATCTGCACTATTTGGAGTGAACACGTAGGCGCCGCGTTGCGGATAGACGAGCACCAAGCCTTCCACCCTCAATTGAGCAAGCGCCTCACGCACGGGCGTCTTTGATACGTTCAACTTCTCGGCCAACGCTCGCTCAGACAGCGGCTGACCAAGTTCCAACTCGCCGGTGACTATGGACTCCCGCAGTCTTTCGATCACCGATTCCTTGAGAGACGATGGTCTTGCAATCGGCTGCATGGGCATACCCGTGAGATATCAGATGGCAGATGATACCCGTTGGAATCCGATCCACTCAGGTGGAAACGAGCTTTCGGGCATCAGCGTCGCTTGGCCGCTGGTCATCTGACCTGGCAAGGTGCTTTTCACGTCCCCTCAAACCGTCACACTCAGACCGAGAACAAGTCGCAGTGCAGCCTGATTCGCTGCAGGATCAGGCGGGCTCGGGCCGACAAGGCCCATTCTGCGCGGTGTAGAAGCCAAAGGGTATCGACGACCTCTGGCACGCCGCCGACGACCTGGATTGATTCAGGCCGCGGGAAGCTCAGCCGGGCAAACCGTGGCAACACACTGAAACCCAAACCGCGGGCCACTGGCTCCAGGATCAGACTGATCTGGTTGGTGAATCCGTGGCATGGCAAGCTGCGCACGCCAGATTCGCTGGGAAAGCGTCGACTGAGCAAGCGCCCGGCCATGGCCTGGCCATCCGGGTGGTCGATGAAGCCCAGGCGTTCGAGGTCTGTCCAGGCCTTGACGGTCGCGCCGGCCGGCGCGACGAGCTCCAATGGCTCTTCGGCAAACCGGCTGACACTCAAGCGTGGATCGTCGGGTTTGAGCGTCACCAGACCCAGCTCAAAACGATTCTCCAGCACAGCTGCCAGCACCTCGCTGTCGGGAGCGAAGCGGTGGCGAATGCTCAGGCCGGGGTGCGCCTGCTGCAGATCGAGCAGATCAGGGTACAGCGCCAGGCCGATGCTGCCCGGTGTGATCAGGCTGACGTCCCCTTGCTCAGCCTCGCCCGCGGACAGGCGCTGCTGCAAGCGCTGATCGGCCGCACCGACCTCCGCGCAATAGTCGAGCAGAGCATGGCCCGCTGGCGTCAGTTCAAGCTGGCGCGGACGCCGAATTACCAACGGTCCCAGGCGTTCTTCCAGGCGCTGCACATGCTGACTG
>JBBKXO010000291.1:0-6455 GCA_037969525.1 Burkholderiales bacterium
ACAGACGCCATGGTGCGCATGGGCACGATTGCCGCCAACAACATCATCAGTTATCTGCGCGGTGAAGTGTATGACCGGCGCAATTTCCTGAATCCGGAAGTGTTCAAGGGCGCATAACCATCGTGGAGGGCATCATGACGACAGACAAGATTCTTGCCGAGCGGGAAGGTCCTATCGGATTTCTGATCTTCAATAATCCCGAGCGCCGCAATGCCGTGTCGCTGGAGATGTGGCAGAGGGCCGGCGAAGTGGTCATGGAGTTTGCCCGCGACGACAGCGTGCGTGTCATTGTGCTGGCTGGTGCCGGCGACAAATCGTTCGTGTCCGGCGCCGACATTTCGAAATTCGAGGACGAGCGCGCGGACGCAGGCGCCCAGGCGCGTTATGCCAAGACTTCTTCAGGCATGCGCGAGGCCTTGCGCGAGGTCGGCAAGCCCACCATCGCGATGATCCGTGGCTATTGCATCGGCGGCGGGATGTCGCTGGCACTGAGTTGTGACCTGCGCATCTGTTCTGTAGATGCGCAGTTCGGAATACCCGCGGCGCGACTGGGCATCGGCTATGGCATGGAAGGCCTGCGCCGGCTGGTCGAACTGGTGGGGCCTTCGGCGGCCAAGGAATTCATCTACACGGCGCGCCGCTACAGGGCTGACGAGGCATTGCGCATGGGCATCGTCAACCAGGTGTTTCCGGCGCAGTCTCTGGGTGCCGCTGTGCGTGAGCTCGCCAACACCATGGCCGTCAATGCGCCGCTGTCGATACTGACCGCAAAGCGCGTGGTCGATGAGTTGATGAGAGATCCCGCCGAGCGCAATGTCGGGTTGTGCGAGCAGTTGGTGAAGGACTGCGGCGCCAGTGAGGATTTTATCGAGGGGCGCCGCGCATTCATGGAAAAGCGCAAACCGGTGTTCAAAGGTCGCTGACGGCGGGGCGGTGGTTGTCCCGGTGCGCTTACACTTACATATTGTTACCTGTCCGTTGTGCGTTAACGCACGGAGTCCGCGTTATATTGCTGGTACTGTGCTGAACATCGCGGTGGGAACCGTTTTGGGGCAATACGATCCGGGGTGCGTTTGAGTGCGCACTCATTGATCAACAACGAGAGGATTCGGCCATGCAAAGTACTATGCAAAACAAGTTCGTATGGATAGGCCGTGCTGCGGCGCTGATGGTCATGGGTGCGCTGGTGGCAACCCCGGTTTTTGCCGACAAGCCCGAACGGGCCGGTGGCGGCAAGAAGCAGGAAGAGCGCGGTGGTGGCAAGAAGAACGAGGATCGCGGTGGCGACAAGCATCGTGATCGTGATGATGATCGCGGCGGCAAACGCAGTGACCGCGGTGAGCGGCATTTCGGTGATCACCAACATGTGGTGGTGCGCGAGTATTACGTGAAAGAACATAGCACCGGGCGTTGCCCGCCGGGACTGGCCAAGAAAAACAATGGTTGCATGCCGCCGGGGCAGGCCAAAAAATGGCATAAAGGCCGGCCGTTGCCGCGCGAGGTCATCTATTACGACCTGCCGCCAAGACTGGTAGTGCAGCTCGGTGCGCCGCCTTCGGGGCACAAGTTTGTGCGCGTCGCGTCCGATATCCTGTTGATCGCCATTGGTACCGGAATGGTGGTGGATGCGATCGACGATCTGGGCCGGATGTAATTGAATCAACTGTAATGGAAGCGGGCTGCGCTGCAGCCCGCTTTTTTTTTGGCCGCCACCGTATTGCTTCAAAGCGTGGTAAAACTTTGATCCGCGGCAGTATGGCCGCATGGTCGGAGTGCTTATGGATCTCGGAATCAACAACAAGCTGGCGCTGGTCACGGGTTCGACCCAGGGCATAGGCCGCGCCATCGCGCAGGCGCTGGTCGACGAAGGTGCGCGGGTCATTGTCAACGGCCGCAACGCGCGCACGGTCGACGAGACGGTAAAAGCGCTGTCGGCAACCGGCGAGGCGCACGGGGTGGTCGCGGACCTTGCGACTGCGAGCGGTGCACAGCAGGTGCTGGATGCAGCAGCACGCATCGGGCCGGTGGATATCCTGGTCAACAATGTCGGTTATTTCGAAGTGAAACCCTTCGCGGAAATCTCCGATCAGGACTGGCTGGACATGTTCGAGCTGAATGTGATGAGCGGTGTGCGCCTGACGCGCGGTCTGTTTGACGGCATGCTCAAGCGCAACTGGGGACGGGTGGTGTTTATCGCCAGCGAGCAGAGCGTCAAGCCCAATCCCGACATGCTGCATTACGCGATGACCAAGACCGCGCAGGTGTCGCTGGCGCGCGGACTGGCTGAATCCACACGCGGCACCGCGGTCACGGTCAACAGCGTGCTGGTCGCGCCGACCTGGTCGGAAGGGGTGGAAACTTTTCTTGGCAAGATCGGACCTGAGCAGGGCAAGAGCGTGGAAGAAATGCGCACTGCATATTTTGACGGGCCCGGCCGGACTTCATTGCTGCAACGCTGGACGACGCCGGAGGAGATCGCAGCGCAGGTGGTATTCCTGTGTTCGGCGCGCGCAGCGGCGATCAATGGCGCTGCACAGCGCGTTGATGGCGGCATCGTGCGTTCACTTTTTTGAACAAACGGGTTGCAGCCATCATAACCAATTGTTTTTATTGATTAATTTATATCATGACCCAGCGTAATCTGCAGCAGGTGATCCGGGCGGTGGCTACTTCCGATGGTGCCGGCGTCAAACTCCGCCGCAGCATCGGCCAGTCGGAGGCGGCGCGTCTCGATCCGTTTCTGATGCTCGACGAATTCGGCACGGAGAATCCGGATGATTACATCGCCGGCTTCCCCGATCATCCGCACCGCGGCTTCGAAACTGTGACCTACATGCTCGATGGCCATATGCTTCACCAGGATCACATGGGCAACCGGGGCGACCTGAAAAGCGGTGACGTGCAGTGGATGACTGCGGGTCGCGGCATCATCCATTCCGAAATGCCGCAGCAGTCGCAGGGTCGCATGCGTGGTTTCCAGTTGTGGATCAATCTGCCGGCGCAGGAAAAAATGAAGCCCGCGGGCTACCGGGATATACCGTCGGCGGATATCCCGGTGGTGGCGCTGGCGGATGACGGCCGCGTCAAGGTGATTGCCGGCACGCTGAATGTGGATGGCAGAGTGACGCCGGGCCCGATGCAGGGACTCAGCACCGCGCCTTTGTATTTTGATGTCGAACTGCGGGCGGGTTCATCATTCAGGCACACGATCCCCGACGGGCATAACGCGTTTCTCTATACCTATGAAGGCGCGGTCAGTGTGGGTGAACCGCCGCGCGCATTGCCGCCGCGCAGCGCTGGCATCCTTTCAGATGGCAGTCAGGTAGTGGTCACGGCCGGGGATGAAGGGGCACGATTCATATTGCTGGCTGGCAAACCGCTGCGCGAGCCTGTGGTGCAGTATGGTCCGTTCGTGATGAATACCCGCGAGGAAATCGAGCAGGCGGTACGGGACTATCAGGCTGGTCGACTGACAGACGCGGCCCGATAAAACGCCCACCGGCCGTTGGCGGGTGGGCGTTGTCCGGCGTAGCCTGAGGCCTATTGCGGCTGGATACCGGCGATCTGCGCGGCTTTTTTGTAGCGCGCGATTTCGTCCGGCAGCAGCGTGGCCAGTTTCGCCGCGGGCAGCGTCCATGGCTCTGCACCCTGATTGTCCAGAAACTTCTTCATGTCACCGCTGGCGACAATCTTGTTGATGGCGGCGGTGATGAATGCCAGGCGATCTGCCGGCAGGCCCGCGGGGGCGAATATGCCCCACCACAACTGGTATTCGTAGCCGGGCGCGCCCTGCGAAGCGATGGTCGGCAGGTCAGGGAACATGGCCGATTTTTCGAGACTGGTGACGCCGAGGATACGTACGCGATTGCCTTGAGTGATCGGCAGCAGCGCGGAAGAACTCGAAATCAGGATTTCGATTTCGCCGGAGGCCACCGCGGTCACCGCAAGTGAAATGCCTTTGTAGGGTACGTGCACCATGTTGATGCCGGCTGCTGCGGCGAACAGCGCGCCGGAGAAGTGGTTGTTGCCGCCGGTGCCCGAAGAACCATAATTGAACTTGCCGGGGTTTTTCTTCGCCAGCGCAATCAGTTCCTTAATGTTTTTTACCGGCACCGAAGGATGCACTGCAACCAGCATGGGTGCGCGCGCGATGGTGCCGACTGCGACGATGGCTTTTGCCGGATCAAACGGCAGTTTGGCGCGGGTCGCTGCGGTGGCGGGATAGGACGATGTGGTGCCGAGCAGCGTGTAGCCGTCCGGATCCGCTTTGGCGACGAGTTCGGCGCCGATCATGCCGCTGGCTCCGGCACGGTTGTCGATCACAATATTTTTCCCCCACGCCGCCGCAAGCCGTTGTGCGATAGCGCGGCTCATGACGTCGGAGGAACCGCCGGCGGTGTAGGGCACGACCATGAGCAGATTCTTGTTGGGAAAATCCGCTTGCGCGGCGACAGGCAGGGATATGCCGGCGCACAGTGCGGTGGTGGCGATCATCGCGCCCAGGCGCGTCGGGGAGTAGGGCAGTTTCATGATATTTCCTCGAAAGGTTATGTGGTGTGGCGTCAAGTGTGGGCGGATTTTAGCAGCGTCGCGCATGGAGGCCTAGCCGTTACAAAGTGTGGTCTGGCACTCAATCCCATGCCGGTGCACGTCCTGCTGGATTCGCGATCCGACCGTCGGCGCGTGCCAGTTTGTGGATGCGCCGCATGTCATCATCGCCGAGCGTGAAATCATAAATGTCCAGATTCTGGGCGATGCGCTCAGGGTTCGACGAACGCGGAAGCGGCGCAATGTTGCCCTGTTGCACGATCCAGCGCAGCACGATTTGGGCGATGGTTTTGCCCTTGGCCTGGGCGATGGCCGCGAGTACCGGATCCTGGAACAGGCGGCCGCGGGCCAGCGGGCAATAAGCGGTAAAGACCAGGCCGTGGCGGCGACAGAAGTCCAGCACTTTGGTCTGGTCTAGGTAAGGATGGTATTCGGCCTGCAGCGTGGCCAGTGGCTCCGGACATGTGGCGATGGCCTCTTCAAGCAAGGCAATATTGAAATTGGCAACACCGATATGGCGGGTCAGTCCTTCGCGTTTTGCCCTGGCAAGTGCGCCCATGGTCTCCTTGAGCGGCACCTTGTCCACGCTCGGCCAGTGCACGTGCAGTAGATCTACGTAATCGACTTGCAGGTTTTTCAGGCTTTCTTCAACCGAGCGGGCAAAGGCGTCGGCACGCAGGTATTCGTGGGAGACCTTGGTGACCAGGAAGATATCGCTGCGCGGCACACCAGAGGCGCGGATGCCGGCGCCCACACCTTTTTCCGAACCGTATTTCCACGCCGTGTCGATATGGCGATAGCCTGCCTTTAATGCAGTGGCGACGAGGTCACCGCAGTCGCCGAGTTGCGAGGTGCCGAAGCCGACAGCCGGCATGCTGCAGCCATGTGCGGTGAGATGCGGAATTGAGGGAGAGGACATGAACCGGCTCCGGTTAGGGTGGATGCGCAATGGCGTGGTCAAAGGCCGTAGAATACCCGCAATGATTTTTTGCGCCCACCGTCCTTAACCATCCTGATCTGCCGACCTGACCATGACCCAGCCACTGTTCCATCTCGCATTCCCTGTCGATGACCTTGCCCGGGCCCGCGCCTTTTACGGCGGACTGCTGGGTTGTCCGGAGGGGCGCTCGTCCCCGGAATGGGTTGATTTCAATTTCTACGGACACCAGATCGTTGCGCATCTGGCGCCGGGGGAAGTCGGCCACCGCAGCACCAGTGCGGTCGATGGCGACAACGTGCCGGTGCGCCATTTCGGTGCAATCCTGTCGATGACTGAATGGCAGGCCCTTGCCGACAAGCTGAAGCAGGCAGGAACCCGCTTTGTCATTGAGCCGCATGTGCGATTCAAGGGGCAGGTCGGTGAGCAGGCGACCATGTTCTTTCTGGATCCCTGCGGCAATGCGCTGGAATTCAAGGCGTTCGGCGACCTGTCGCAGGTCTTCGCCAAGTAGCAGGCCGGGGCGTATAGGGCCGCGAATCCGGTTGACCAATATGGTGAATGTTCCTACACTCCGTAGCCCAAAGTCTGGAAAACCCACCCGTAGGAGGAGCATCATGCGTCAATTGTTGAAAGTACTGGCGCTGGCCACGTGCGCGTTAGTCGCACAGCCGGTAGCCGCAGCAGAAACTGTGAACCTGTCGATCGCAACCGGCGGCACCGGCGGCGTTTATTATCCGTTGGGCGGTGGCATGGCCAATGTGTTTTCCAAGACCATTCCGGGCATGACGGCAACCGCTGAAGTAACTGGTGGTTCTGTCGACAACATGCGGTTGATCGGCACCGGCAAGCCTTATATCGCGCTGACTCAGGCGGATGCCGCGAAAGATGCCGTGAACGGCGAAGGCAAATTCCAGGGCACCAAGATTCCGGTGACCGCCATGATGATGCTCTACACCAACCTGATGCA
>JBBKXO010000292.1:0-6876 GCA_037969525.1 Burkholderiales bacterium
CGCTCTACATTTTCAAAACGCCCTTCGGGATTAACACCCGCACCACGCCCCTTGCGCGGATCGGCATGCTTGCCTGACAGGGTACGCAGCGCCATGGCCCTGCCCTTACCCTTGCTCGGCCCGGTAGGCGTGGGTGGTCATCAGCTCGAACACCTTGCGCGGGCGCCCGTCCTTGCCCCGGCAGGTGACTTCGGTACGCACCACGGCGATCAGCCGGCCGTGATGCACGACTTTTGATTTCAATTTCAGATTACGGCCTTCTCCGGGACTGATGTACCAGGCCGAGATCGCCGTCAGCGCCCAGTGCGGCGTCAGCGCGGCGATCGCGTTTTCGGCGGCAAGCCCCAGCAATATCCCGCCCTGCACATGGCCGACGCGGTTGCCGATATGCGCGCCGTTCTTTACCGTGGACTGTGCACCGCCCGCCACATGCTTGGCCTGCACGCCCCAGAAGCGGTGGATGAACGAGCCGCCGTGCGCACGCACGCCGTCCATCGCCGCATCGGCCGCGGCCAGTACTTTTTTCTCGTCGGGGCGCAGCCTGTCGATCTCCGGCGTCGGATTTTCACCGCGCCGGCGATGCGGCACCGGATGCAGCTCCACGCCCTTGGGCGGTTTCAGCATCATGAAGGTGCCAGTGCCCGTGCACACCAGACCGGCGTCGCCGCTGATGTTGACCGTGCTCACACCCTGACGGCCGGCAGCACCCTGCACAAAACCATGCATGGCACCGCGTCCCGCAAGGCGGCCGATGCGCGGCGCGCCGGTGAGCTGCAGATTCATGGTCACCGTCGCCAGCCGAGTGTGTGCTTCCAGTCCCGCGCGCACCGCGGCCGCCATCACCAGATCGGCGAGTATCGCCAGACCCGACCAGTTCAACTGGCCATCGGCCTCGGCGCAATGCGGCGCGACATCCACCGACAGCGCGGTGTAATCCGTGCCCACATGGTCGTACGACAGATCGAGAAAATTGCCGGCGAAGTGATAACCCGGCTCGCGGTTCAGCGCGATGCCGCGCAGCACCTGCGCGCGTATCGCCTCCAGCGCATCAGGGGACGTCGCAGCGGCAGGCGCTGATGCCGGCATTGCAGCAGTGGCCAGAGTCAGGGGTTTGTTCATCGGCCGATTGTAACAAGCAGCCTGGGCCCACCCACCATTGGTCCGCACTCTGGAGAACAATGTAAGTAGTTGATTTTATTATTATTTTTGTAATGCCTTAGTCACAGCCAACAGCGCCGCCGCAGACGCCCCACCCTGTGCCTTAGCCAGATCCACTGCAATCTGATTCAGCGCGCGATAAGCCTCGGCAATGCGCGGATCCAGCTTGCTGAGTGCGGCGAGTTGCCGCTCCAGTACATCGGCATCGCCGCGCGCCACCGGCCCGGTCAAAGCACGCGCAGTGCCCAGTTGAAACACATTGTCCAGCGTCTCGCGCACCAGCGGTTCCATCATCGCCTGCGCCGTTGTGCGATCAAGGCCCGCGCCCTCGTAGGCACGCAACCCTGCTTCCATCAGCGCGGTCAGGTCGTTGCACACCAGCACACTGGCCGCGTGATACAGCGTCTTGCCGGCGGGATCAATCGCCGCAACCTTCGCTCCAAGTTGTTCAAACCACGGCGTCAATACAGCGAGTGCTGGCGCGTCACCTTCGGCAGCGCAATGCGTGCCGGTGAAAGTTTTGATTGCGACGGCAGGATCGGCAAAACTTTTCAGCGGATGCACGCTGGCGACGTGCACCCCCTTTGCGGCCAGGACCGCCAGCAGTGATGACGGCTGCGAACCGCTGCAATGGAATGCGATGTCGCCCTTGCGCATCCGCCCGGCCGCGGCCAGTGCGGTTGCCACCGTGGCAATTGCAGTATCCGGCGGCGTCAGCAACCAGACATCCGCTGCACGCAAGTCACTGAGTTTACGCACTGCACGGCCCGCACCGATGAAAGCCACCGCGGCTTCTGCAGTCGCGACCTCGGCACTCAACACATCCTGCACCGTGCACAATTGAGCGCGCTGCAGCAGCGCACCCAGCGTGCGCCCAACGCGGCCCGGCCCGATGATGTTCAGGGTTTTAACCATGCGGTCATGTTACCGCAGGGGGATCAGGCACCGCAGTCAACGCGGATACCGCGGTTGAATCCGGGCATCGGGCCTGGAAAGAATCGCTATGCGACCCTCTTTATCAGATGAGCACGAGGCTCAGGCTGGGAAAGGCGATCACCGCGATCAGCACGAGCAGCATGATCACCGCGAATGGGAAAGCACCCGCAAAAATGTCGTACAAGGTAATTGAAGGATCATCGATGGCGCTCTTCACCGTAAATACCGACAAACCCAGCGGCGGGGTCAGCAGTCCGATCTCTGCGCCAATCACCGTCACCACGCCGAACCAGACCAGATCGCCGCCAAACGCCACCACCGCAGCCATGAACAACGGCGCTGCGATCAGGATGATGGAGGCGGTATCGAGCACAGTCCCGGCAATGATGAGCACCACCACATAGATGGCAATCAGCTCATTCAGGCCGAAATTCATGCTGGCGAGCCATTCGCCGAACAACGTGGGCACACCGGCAAAGCCCAGCATGCGGCTGTACATATTTGCGGCAATGATCAGAAACAGCAGCGTCGCGGAGATATATCCCGCCTCGACAAAGACATCCCACAGGTCACGCCAGCTGAGAGCGCGGCGCACGACGCCGATGATCAGCGCGAGCAATGCGCCCAGCGCACCCGCCTCCGTCGCAGTCACGACCCCGCCGTAAATGCCACCGAGCACGGCCACGACCAGTATGAGCACCGGGGCGAGCTTGTGCAGCTTCTGGAGCAGGCTGAATTGCGGTCCACTGTCGTCGGCGATTACGCCTCCAACAAATCCCGGTGCGAAATGGGCCATCAGCACGATGCCCAGACAAAAACACACGGCCAGCAGCAAGCCGGGAATGAGTCCCGCAAGAAACATGTGGCCCACGGACTGTTCGGCGACGAAGGCGTAGATGATCATCATCACGCTCGGCGGAATCAGCATGCCCAGCACCGAGCTGCCGGCCACCACGCCCACGGAGAAGCGCTTGCCATATTTCAGGCGCCTCATTTCCGGCATGGATACCCGGGTGAACACGGATGCAGAGGCGATCGACGAACCGGTGACCGAGGCGAAAAGTGCGTTGGCCGCCACAGTTCCCATGCCGAGGCCGCCGCGGATGCGACGAAAGGCATCGTTCGCCACGTCGTAAACGTCACGCCCTATACCCGCTTTGCTGACCAGCAACCCCATCATCATGAACAACGGAATGGTGGCAAAGTTGTAATCGGAAACAGCGTCACCCACTGATATCGTGAGCAGGTTGATCGCGAGATCCAGACGATCGCGCATCAGCCACACACCCAGTACAGATACCGTACCCAGGGCGATCGGAACGTACAGCCCGCAATAAATCAGGACGACGACAAGAATAATCGACGCAATGCCGATTTCGACAGGGCCCACGTCAACTACCCCGCGACCGGCGCATAAGACCGACCCTCAATCACGCACCACTGGGCGAAACTCCCGCCATGCCGAAACAAGGAACGCGAGGATCGCGGCAATGGCACCGACAACGATGATCAGCTTGACCGGCCACTCCGGCACTGTGAACAACTGCGCCGTACCTTTGAACTCACCGTTCCGGTACGACTCGATGAAGCGTGGTATGCCGCCAACCACGATCAGTGTAAGAAATGCGACAGAAACAAGATCGAAAAAGGCACGCATGGCGCGCGCCACAGCCGGCATACGCCGGTCCAGAATGGTGAGCAGTCCATCCGATCGCATCAGCCGTCCCGAGCGCACAGCATCACCGAGCTGTAGGAATACGATGGCGACCAGCGACAGCTCCACGACCTCCGTAACTCCGAGTATGGATATGGAGAAAAACGTACGTCCCAGGGAATCCACGTTGATCAGTACGAGCAGCAACACCACCAGCATGGCGCCTGTAATGTTAAGGCCGGCGAGCACCCGGAACAGTGCGCGCACCGGCGCACTGCTGGATTCCGCCTTTATTTCCATTGATGGATTACTCGCGATCCCAATTGCGCAGCGGTTTTGCGCCATCCGCGCGCAGTACATCCATGTACGACGTCAAGACCTTGCTGCCGGGCTTGCCCTTGGCATCCATGCTCGCCGCCCATTCCTTGGCAAGATTGGGCATACCCTTGGCCCAGGCCAGGCGCTGCTGTTCCGACATGACGTTAATGGTGCCGCCCGCCTTGGTGAATGCCTGCTCGCTTGATTTGCCTTTTTCATCGGCAATCTGCGCCAGCCGGTCGCGATAAGCGATGGCAACCTCCTGGATCACCTTCTTCACATCTTCCGGCAGGCGCTTCCAGGTCTCTGCATTCGCGGTGACCACCTTGGTGTTGACTGCCCCAAGGTCGGCCTTGAGCATATTGGGCGCGACTTCTGCAAGCTTGAAACTCACCGCCGCCTCCGTCCACAGGAATGCGCCATTGACGACACCGGTCTGTATGTTGTTGTAGTACGTGGTAAGCGGCCCCGCCACACCGGTAGCGCCCAGTCCGTCCAGATAACGCAAGTTTGTACCCGCACCACTGATCTTGAGACCCTTAAAGTCGGAAAGCTGCTTGACGGCGGTCTTGCTGAACAGCTGGTAACTGTCGAGCACCACGGCAGTGGCCAAATACACCTGACCCTGCTCCGCAAATTCCTTTTTCATCTCCGGATATTGCTGTGCGAGCTTGTCCAGCGAGCGCGCAACCAGCAGCGGGTCCGTGGAAATAAACGGCGTCACGTACGCCAGCGCCTGCATCGGGACCTTGTCGGTATGGAACGGCGTGGTGACCACGCCGATATCGCCCAGCCCGCGCTTAATTCCTTCGAGCACGCCGCCCGGCTTCACGATTTGACCGCCCCAGGCCTGGTTCCAGCGGATCTTGTATTTGTTGCCCGCGGCAGCGAGGCGTTTGTCGACCTCGGGGATGAAAAACTCAGAGAACTCCTTCACCCACATTGCCCTGACCGGATAGCCGTCAATCGCTGTCAGGTTGATGGTCTCTTGTGCCGATGCGGACGGCGCGATAGCAAAAACGCTCAATACTGCCGCCAACAGACGTGCGCCGCCAAACCTCTGCAGCAAACGGGAATAAATCATGACTTGCTCCTCCTGTGAGATGTTGTTTTCCAGTGCGGGCTTTAAACCTGCCTATAGCCCGTCATATGCCTGAACAGCCCTGAAAAGGATATTACCATCCGGATCAGCAAAGCAAGCATATGCCGGGCCGGCAGAATTAATTCCAGATCAGCAGCAGCGCAGCCACATAACTGATCGTCGCCACCACGATGCCACGGTACGGCACGCTGAACCAGTAGCGCTTGCCGAGAAAAACATAGCCGCACAGCAGTGCCAGCCCCAGCAGCAACAGATAAGTGGACTGCAACAGGAACGCGCTGTGCAGCAGCGCCAGATAGCCATAAACCGCACCGAACAGGATCGCGCCGTAACTGTGGCTGGCGTTGAACCCCACCCACGCTTTCCACATCGTCGTCTGGCGGGTGATGACCGGCGACACGGACTGCATGCGCTGCTGCAGTTCCGCATCGCGGGGATGCAGCTTGTTGCCATGGAAGGTGTAGAGCAGATGCATGAAACCGAGCAGCAGGATGATGGCGGCGCTCATGATGATCAGCGTTGAGGCATAGGTCATCACCAGGTCACCTCATCACACTCCGCCAAAAGCGCTCGCCGGAACTTCTATCCACGTCGCGCGACCCACCGCAACCAGCGTACCTGCACTGGAAAACAAGGCGGAGCCGGCAATGCGTTTCCGGCCATTGATCTGCAGCGGCCAGCCAATGACGATGCAGGGCTCACCCGCCGCAATGCGGTCGTCGATACGCACACACAGTTCACCGAGCACCAGGGCCCTGCCTGCCGGTACCGGCATGACGGCAAACGCACCCGGGCAATCGAGTGCAGCCCACAGATACTCGTCCTGTACGCGGTCGCCGCCGTTGGCCAGCGAAGCATCCGGCACCCAAGTACATGCAACCATGTCCCGTGACGCCACCGGCCCGGCAAATATCCGCAGCCCGTCGCCCTGTGCCCGCTGTGGCCCGCACACAAAGCAGTGCGGAAAGGCGTGATGCCTGAAACCCGGATAGGCTCGCGAGGCCTCCTGCGCTTCGGCTACGGTGGGGCAGGCGGGAGGCGACAGATCCAGTGCTGCGGTCCTGGCTTCAGCAATCACCTGGTCCCCGTGCAGCAAGCGGGCCGCTGCTCCGGAGACCGCTATCTGCAACCCGGTATCCAGCGGTGGCGGAGCTTGCAGTCGCACGGCCACCGTACCGGGCAGGTGTGCCGCGATGCGCCCGCAGACATAACCACCATTACCGGATCGGGTAGGCCCGCAGAACCGGCTCGAAATGACCAGGGGCTCAGCTGTCATGTGCGCCTCAGCAGCATATACAGAACCCGGTAAAACACATGCACGCAGAGATTGCCGCGGGCGAATGCGCCGAATCCCAGAACGACCGCCCCGATCACTTCCAGCCCGTATCCGGCTACGCGCAGCAAAGATACGGCGTGCGACTCGGCATACGCACCCAGACCGATCAGCGCTGAACCCGCCACGACTATGCTGGCGCGCGCCATGAGGACGGTCTCTTTGGAATATTGGCGTGGTTCGGTCATCGATCTGAACAATACACCCGCAGTCAAGCCAACGACATATGACGCAGCCATTAATCAATCAATTCAATAATTTAAAACATATACGAGTGCGTGTCCGTTCAGACAGCGATCACGATGACACATCCCCATCTGTCGTCGCACGGTAACGCCCGCGCGTTATAGTGCGCACCGCTATGCCATACACCCC
>JBBKXO010000293.1:0-9331 GCA_037969525.1 Burkholderiales bacterium
TCGCGGCAGCCGTATCCGGTCAGTTCACTCTCGCCGGCCGACAGGGGAATGTTGGTCTGTTTCGCCAGCTTGATCAGTTCGCGGTGGTCGTCGGCCCAGCGTACCGGCTCCTCCAGCCAGCGCGGATTGAGCGGCACCAGTTCACGTGCGGCCTGGATCGCTGTGGGCAGATCCCAGGCGCGGTTGACGTCGATCATCAGGTCCTTGTCGGGGCCGATGATGTCGCGTATCAGTTCCAGCCGTTTCATGTCTTCTTTCAGCGAGACGCCGCCGACCTTGGCCTTGAAACCCTGGTGGCCCTGCGCCTTCAGCATCTGCATTTCGTCCTTCAGTTCCGCCATGGTCTTGCCGTCGCGGTAATAGGCACAGGTGACGTAGCAGGGGATTTCGCTGCGGAAGCCGCCGAACAGCCGGTACAGCGGCAGCTTCGCGGTCTTGCCGATGATGTCCCAGGCAGCGATGTCCACTGCGGCGGCGATGCGCACGATGGCTTCACGCGTCCAGCCTTTTTCTGAGGCCACGCGCTGCGCGGTCAGCCAGAACAATTTGTGATGCAGTTTTTCCGGCGCCAGCGGATCTTCGCCAATGACGTAGTCGGCAATGCCCGACTTGAATGCCTTGACCGCAGCTTCGATCGGCGTATAGCTGGTGGCGATGCCCACACCTTCGATGCCTTCGTCGGTGTGCATGCGCACCAGGATTTCATTGGCCTTGGGCACGATGAAATGACTGACCCAGTGCGGGCGGCTGTCGTCCGGCGCGCGCAGGATATAGATTTCAAGCTTGGTGATTTTCATAATGGGATTCCGGAAGGTTGTGCCGGGAAAGTTTGACTAGGGCCAGAGTTTAGCAGGGTGTTGTGCCGCGCCGAGCGTGCGCCGGAGCTCGAATGCTAGCGTTTACCACCGGCCATTTGCACGGCTTCCGGCATGCGGCGCAATCGCCAGGTGGCGATGGGACTGAGCATGGCGATGACGCCCAGTGAACACCATGCCAGTCCCCAGGTGACGACGGGCGATGCCTGTGCCGCACCTGCGGCATCGAGCACCATGCCGAATGCCCAGGGTGCAACGGCGCCGGCACCGAAACCCAGCACCGAGCGTACCGAATAGGCGGCGCCGAGATGGCGCGGCGGCACCAGTTCGGTCACCGCAGTCGAAAATACCGATGAGTCGCCGACGGCGGCAAAACTGTAAATGAAGCTGATGACCACCAGCAGCCACAGCGGCAGGCCGATCAGCCAGCCGAGTGCCAGCGAACAGCCGGCGCTGGTCGATGCGAGTACCAGCATGGTCCAGGTGCGGCCCATGCGGTCCGACAGCCAGCCGCCGGTCACACTGCCTGCGACGCTGCCGACGTAGGCAATGGCCGCCAGACCTGCGCCCAGGCTCGCGGCTGCCGTGGCGTTGCTGCCGGTGGAATAGGCCGCGGCTGCGGCAAGGAACGCCGGCATCCACGCTTTAAGCCCCAGCATTTCCCACGCATGAAAGGTATAGGCCCAGGTCACCAGCATCGCCGGCTTGTTGGCGAGGATGACGGCCACCGGGCGCTCGGTGGTGTTGTCCGGATTACGCGGATGTATGGTGTTCGGTGTGGCGCGCAGCGCATACAGCGCGAGCAGGGTGCCCAGCACCGGGCCTGTGGCGTTGACGATAAAAGCGCCGCGCCAGCCGATCAACGGCGCCAGTGCCGCGGTGATCACCAGTCCCAGCGCGTAGCCTGCTGACGCAGCGGCAATGTAAAAGCCCATGGCGCGGCCACGATTGCCGGACTTGAAACGTTCGGCGATCAGCGTCAGTCCGGGCGTATAGGAACCGCCGGAAAACAATCCGGCCAATCCGTAGAGTATGAAGCCGCTGAGAAATCCGTCGGCAAATACGGCGAATAACATTGAACTCGCACTTGCGGCCACGCTGGAGATGATGAATACGCGTTTTGCGCCGTAGCGGTCGGCGAGAAATCCGACGACGACCAGGGAGCACAGAAAACCGATATGCCAGGCGGACTGTATCAACCCGGTCTGGCTGGCACTCATGTCCCAGTCCGGTTTGAGCAGCGGTATGGCCGCGGCATAGGCGGTGAACATCAGCGCGAAACTGGTGCGGCTGGCACACAGCCAGAGCAGCCAGGATGTGTCGCTGCCGCGTTGCGCAGGGTTCAAATGATTCGCCGCCAAGCCGGTGATGCGGAACTATTTGCCCTGAAACCGGGGCGGGCGTTTTTCCTTGAAGGCAGCGACACCTTCCTGATGGTCGTGCGTCAGGCGCACGATGCCGGAGGCCAGGGTTTCCATTTCACAGAGTTGTTCGAGCGTCGGCACGGCCATGGCCTGAAACATTTTTTTCGCCAGTGCCAGCGCGTAACTGGCTGATTCTGCAAATTCGGTGGCCAGGGCATGGGCGGCGGCTTCCAGTTCGGCATCAGGCACCACGCGCGACACCAGTCCCAGGCTTTGGGCCTCATGGGCGTCGAAGGCGCGCGCGGTGTACACCAGTTCCTTGGCCTGGGCGATTCCCAACCGCTGCACCAAAAAGAAAATCGCGCCGCCATCGGGTACCACGCCGACTTTTTTGAAGGCCATCGAGAATTTGGTGGTGTCGGAGGCGACGATCAGGTCGCAGGCCAGTGCCAGCGCATTGCCGATGCCGTAGACCGGACCGCGGGTTGCGGCGATCACCGGCTTGTCGAGGTTGTACAGCGCAATGATGGTGCGGTGGCGTTTCTGTGAGCGCGCACGGCCCGACTTGATGTCGGACTTGGCCATGCCGGTGACGTCGCCGCCGGAGCAAAAGGCGCGGCCTTCGCCCCTGAGCACCACGGCGCGGATTTCATCATCGCCGGCGATGGTGTTGATGTGGTGATAGAGCGCATCCCACATCGGATCGGCCATCGCATTCAGGCGGTCCGGCCGGTCCAGCGTCAGCGTCGCGATGGCGTTGTTTTTTTCGTAGCGTACGTTCATGAGGAGCCTTTAAATCAAAATCTTGTTAGCCACAGAGGACACAGAGTTCACTGAGAAAAGCAAAATGCACAACAGAATTCTCAGGTTTTCAAGGTTCCTGGAGTTCTCTGTGATCTCTGTGTCCTCCGTGGCTGGTAATTGAATCTGAACTTAAATCGAATCCCAGGCGAAGACATCTGCCGTACGTTCGGTGGGTGAAAAGAACGCGCTCTTCAGCGCCGGATACATGTGCTCGGCGCAGCGCTCCGGCGTCCAGCCGTCGGCGCGATGAATGCCGCGCACCGGGCGCGACTGGCTCATCAGGAAAATTTCGTTCTTGCGCGTCGAGAACACCTGCGCGTTGACGCCCTTGGCCGCGTCACTCAGCAGGTACACAGCCAGTGGCGCATTGTGTTCAGCAGTGACCTGCTTGCGCTGTTCGATCCGTTTCGCGGTCGCTGGATCCTTGGCAGGAATCGATGCGGTCATGCGTGTCCATGCCACCGGGGCGATGCAGTTCGAACGCACGTTGAAGCGCGACATGTCCACAGCGATGCATTTAGACAGCGCCACCATGCCGAGCTTGGCCGCGCCATAGTTGGCCTGGCCCATGGCGCCGATCAGGCCGGAGGTTGAGGTCATGTGCACGAAGGCACCCGACTCCTGCTTGCGGAAATGATCAGCGGCATGTCGCGCGCAGTTGAAGGCACCCTTGAGCATCACGTTGACCACCGAATCCCAGTCGCTTTCCGACATCTTGTGGAAAATCACATCGCGCAGGATGCCGGCATTGTTGACCACGCCGTCGATGCGGCCGAAATTGTCCATCGCGCACTGGATGATTTTTGCCGCGCTGGCAAACTCGGCAACGCTGTCGTAATTCGCGGCGGCATCACCGCCGGCTTTTTTGATTTCGTTGACGACTTCCTGGGCCGGGGTCTGGTCGCCGCCAGCGCCGTCGAGGGCGACGCCGATGTCGTTGACCACCACTTTGGCGCCATGCGCCGCCGCCATTCTGGCGATGGCCGCGCCGATGCCGCGACCGGCGCCGGTGACCACGATTACTTTGCCTGCCATCATTGCGGGTTCTGCCATATGATCCTCGGTATAATATAACTACTTGATTTTAAACGATTTTATGTAATTTCTGCGCGACCGTTATTGAGCACGGTGACGCTGCGCGCCGGCACGGTGGCGCGGAAGGCAACGATATTGCCGTCCATCCACATTTCCGTGCGTATGGTTTCGCCGGGATATACGGGTGAGGAGAAGCGGCCCGCCATGCTTTTCAGTCGCGCCGGGTCGTATCCGCACAGGGTTTTCAGCAGTGCATGACCGACCACGCTGAAGGTCGCGCGGCCGTGCAGGATCGGCATCTTGAAGCCGGCTTTAATTGCGTATTCAGGGTCGGCGTGCAGCGGGTTGTAATCGCCCGACAGCCGGTAGATCAGTGCGGCCTGCGGCAGCGTTGCCAGGTCACAGATGTGCTGCGCCGGTGTTGCAGGAATCGGGTGCGGTGTTTGTACCGGTCCCGACGGGCCGCCGAAGCCGCCGTCGGCACGGCAGAACGTCGTCGAACTCAGAGTACAGATCAGCTCGTCGGTGGCCTTGTCGCGGACTTCGCAGGCGGTGACCAGCAGCGCGCCCTTGTCCTTGCCCTTGTCGAGCACCGCGGTGACGCGGGTCTTGCCGATGATTGCGCCTTCGACCGGCAGCGGTTTGTGGATCACAAATCCCTGTTCGCCGTGCACCACATGACTGCGCGTGACGCCGGTTTCCGGTGCGGAATGCCACGGGCCGGGATAACCGAGGATGATCGCCATCGTCGGCAGTGCTTTCAGGTTTTCGTCGTAAACGAACTGCAACTGGTGCTGATCCACCGGGTCGGCGCCGAGGCCGACGCCCAGCGCGTAGAGCATGGTGTCGCGTTTGCTCAGCCGTTGTTCAACTTGTGGAATATCCCAGGCAAGCAGTTTTTTGTAATCAATGGCCATGGCGGTGTTCCAGCGCGTGGCATTTGCACCCGACGTGCAGAATGCCGCATGAATCAGGGTGTGCACGGTAGTGCGCGTGCGATTTTCGTGGCTATACTAGCATGTCAAATTTACCCACATTCACTGAGACCGCATTGTGATTCCGGCTGTCGCTAACAGCGGATCGCGTGCCAGGTGTACGGTAGCGGTGATCAGCGCAAGGAGGAGGTGGCAGCAATGCCGAAGCAATTGCATGCCCGGCAGATCAGGGATTATCGGGCAAACGGTTATCTATATCCGCTCGATGGACTGGATGCTGCAGCAGTGGCACGCTACCGTGAAGAACTGCGCAGGACCGAGACGCATCTCGGCGGTTCGCTGATGGCCATCGACAAGAAGTACCGCGGCAATCTGCATTTCCTGTGCCGCTGGGTAGACGAACTCGCACGCACGCCGGCGATACTCGATGTCATTGAAGACCTGATCGGGCCGGACATCCTGCTCTATACCAGCCGTTTTTTCATCAAGGAGCCGCAGAGCGAGGGCATCGCCGCGTGGCACCAGGATTCCACCTACTTCGGACTGCGTCCGTACGACCATGTCACGGCGTGGGTGGCGCTGTGCGATGTCACGCCCGAAACGGGCCCGGTGGAATTCGCCGTCGGCAGCCATATCCGCGGCCAGTTGCGGCAGCAGAGCGGTGTCATCAAGAACAGCGTCAACACCGCGGGCCAGATCATCGTCGACTGGTTCGACCAGTCCGAGATCGACCGCGCGATCCTGCGCCCGGGCCAGTTCTCGCTGCACCACACCTGTACCGTGCACCAGTCGCAGCCCAACCGTTCAAATGAACGCCGCATCGGCCTGGCGCTGAGTTTCATTCCGACGCGCACGCGCTACATCGGCAAGCGCCGCATGCCGGCCTGCCTCATGCGCGGCACGGATGCACACGGGCACTTCGATTTGCAACCGCCGCCCCAGCAGGATTTCGGCGCCACCGAGATGCAGCGGCACGAAGTGACGTTCAAGGCCTACATCGAATCGTTCTACGAGCAACTGGGTGAGGCGGAGAAGGATTTGCCGAAGGATGTAGCGGCAGGCATGGTGTATTAGCGGGTTAACCGCGCTTTTTCGCAAGGTTCACCGGGGATCAATGATGGAAGTGACGCGATGGAAGTGACGCGATGGAAGTGACAAGATGGAAGTGACACGCACGCTGGCCCGCTACATCGTGCAATCGAAATTTTCCGACATCCCGGAGCCGGTGCGCCATGAAGCGGCGCGTGCATTGCTCAACTGGTGTGGCTGTGCGATCGGTGCATCGCGCCATGAGACTGTAGAAAATGCTTTGGCTGCCGTGTTGCCGTTTGCCGGTGCGCCGCAGGCCGGCCTCCTTGGCCGCAGCGAGCGCGTCGATACCCTGCATGCGGCGCTGATCAACGGCATCAGTTCCCATGTGTTTGATTTTGATGACACGCATGTCGTCGCCATCCACCCCAGTGCGCCGGTGTTGCCGGCAGTGCTGGCACTTGCCGAATGGAAAGGCATCAGTGGCGCTGAACTGATCCACGCATTCGTGGTAGGCGTAGAGGCAGAGTGCCGGATTGGCCTGTCGGTGTTTCCCGAGCACTACATGGTGGGCTGGCACATCACCGGGACGGCCGGGGTGTTCGGCGCCGCAGCAGCGGCGGGCAAGCTGCTGGGACTTAATGAACAGCAGATGGTATGGGCGCTGGGCATCGCCGCCACGCAATCCTCTGGATTGCGCGAGATGTTCGGCTCCATGTGCAAAAGCCTGCATCCCGGACGTGCGGCACAGAGCGGACTGACGGCAGCACTGCTGGCGTCGAAAAATTACACCAGCTCGGATCAGGGCATCGAAGCGCCACGCGGCTTCGCGCATGTCTTGTCCACCAAGTTCGACGAGTCGATCATTACCGCGGAGTGGGGGCAGCGTTTTGAGTTGATGTCGAACATGTACAAACCATACGCCTGCGGGCTGGTGGTGCATGGCACGATCGACGGCTGCATCCAGTTGCGCAACGAACATGGGCTTACGCCGGAGATGATCGAACGCGTGGATCTCAAGGTCAGCACCATCGTATTTGAACTGACGGCCAAGGAAAATCCGCAGACGGGCCTCGAGGGCAAGTTCAGCGTATTCCACGCAGCGGCGGTGGCATTGATTTATGGTGTTGCCGGAGAAGCGCAGTTCAGTGATGACTGTGTGCAGAATCCGCAGGTCATTGCGCTGCGCCGGAAAGTACATATCGAGGCCGACAGCAGCATAGGCCGCGTGCAGTCGCATGTGTTTATCAAACTCAAAGATGGCCGCACGCTGGAGCGTCGAGTCGAACACGCGCTGGGTACGCTGGAGCGTCCGATGAGCGATGCCGACCTCGAAGCGAAATTCCGCGGACTGACCGCGGGCATCCTGACGGATCAGCAGAGCAGTGAAGTCATCCGGCTGTGCTGGGCGGTGAATACTTTGTCAGATGCAGGCGCGATTGTGCGGGCGGTGTCAGTGGCGTGAGAGTGTGCCTGGCACTGCGCACGCCTCGTGCACATGGCTCATCCACAGCTCATTTGTATCGGCCGAGCGAATCGGCCGCCAGTGACAATCAAAATTGACGTCAGGCATGGTTACAAACTAACATCAAAGCAAATGCGGACCTTACGTTGTAGCGTAAGTCACTGATTTTTCATGAGGACCTGATTAAATCAGTGCAGAAGCCGCGCCATTGAGGAGGTGTCATGATGCATGCAATCCGCCGTTATATTTGCGCAATCGTTGCTCCCGTTGTGCTCGTCATTTTGCCGGTCACGCCAGTAGTGGCGCAGGGCTATCCGGACAAGACGGTGCGACTGATACTGCCGTTCCCGCCTGGTGGCCCCAGCGATATACAGGGACGCGCACTTGCCGATCAGTTAAGCAAGCAACTCGGAGTCACGGTGCTGGCGGACAACCGGGCCGGTGCTGGCGGAAATTTCGGTTTGGAAGTGGCTTCTCAGGCGCCGGCAGATGGTTATCACATCGTGCTCTCATCACCGACTATCGCCATCAGCCCCTCGCTCTACAAATCCCTGAACTACAACGCCGAGCGTGATCTCACGCCGGTTGCGCGCATGACGTCCATCGAAAACGTGATGGTTGTGCATCCGTCAGTGCCGGCAAGGTCGTTGCGGGAGTTTGTAACGCTGGCGCGCAGCCATAGCGGGAAAATAGATTTCGGTTCCGGCGGCGCGGGAACGACGAATCATCTCGCGAACGAGATGTTCCAGCATTATGCGAAGATCAAAATGCTCCACGTCCCCTACAAAGGGGCGACGCGGGCGGCACTGGCATTGATTTCCGGAGAGGTCGATGAGGTTGTGGTCTCTGTGCCTTCAGTAATGCCGTTTATCAAGTCGGGCAAAGTGGTGCCAATTGCAGTGCTGTCCCGCGAGCGCGTTTCCCAGTTGCCGCAGGTGCCGACGGCCATTGAGTCCGGTTTCAAGGATTTCACGATTTCGATCTGGTACGGTATTTTTGCTCCGGCCGGCACGCCCGATAATCTGGTTACGCGGCTCAATCAGGAGATTACCAAGGCCTTGCAATCACCGGAATTGAGCGCACGGCTGACGGGGCTGGGGATTCAACCGTGGCCCGGTACGCCACAGGAACTCGCGACGCTGGTAAGCACGGAGAAGGCCAGATTTGCGGCGCTGATCAAGACCGCAGGCATCAAGCCGCGCTGACCGCGGCAACTGATGGACTGGTGACTGAATGCATCAGGTTGCCAGGGCCGGGAGCAGGCCTCACTTTCATGAGGGCGCCGCGATGCAGTGCGTAGTGCGGTTCCGTTTAGCTTAAGAGGTGCCTTCCGGCTCGCCCTGCCACAGCATTTCGTAACCGAGCTCCTTGCTCTCTGTGCACATTTCCGCCAGCGCGGCGAACTTGGCGTTGAACACTTCGTCAGCATGGGATTTTTCATGCTCTTCGAACGAACGCCAGTAGGTCACGATGGCGATATGATCATCGACTGATTTTGTCGCATTCAGCGAGCCTTCGTCGGACAGAAAGCCCGAGAATTTGTACACCTGCCCGGCGATGAAACCGCCCTTGTCGCCGCCATAGGTGTTTTTGACGACATTGCACATCTCGCCCAGCGCCAATTCGACTTCTTCCAGGTCGACACCGGGCTTGAGCTTGACGGTGTTGAACAGCATTTTCGCCCCGAATGGGATGGATACAGGATCAAACATGGGAGCCTCCTTTAAAGCACAAGGATGGCAGATGCGGTCGCTTCCGGGAAATTAAAGGTGGTGCGGGCCGGCAATAGGCAGTGCTTATCCCGATTTCTGCAGCATCACGATGCGATTGCTGTTGGTGCCGCGCTCGTTGTTGCCGATGCCCCAGATGTTCGAGGTCTTGGTG
>JBBKXO010000294.1:0-8806 GCA_037969525.1 Burkholderiales bacterium
ATGTCTGCTTCACCGGGCGTATCTGGACCGCCGAGGAAGCGCATCGCGTGAATCTGCTGACCCGCCTTGCTGAAAATGGCCAGCACATGGCCGTCGCCAGGACGCTGGCCGAAGAAGTGCTGACCAATCCGCCGCTCGCCGTACGCGCCATGGTCGAAGCCCGTCGCTCTGATCTTGAACACATCGAAGCCCGCGCTTACGCGATCCGCCCGCGCACCTTGCATCTGTCGGAGGATTTCCGCGAAAGCGCGCTGGCCTTCGTCGAAAAACGCAAACCGGTGTTCAAAGGACGATAAGTCCGTTTCAGGCCGTGCCCGCGGCGGGTGCAGCGGCCGCGAACGACCGCTGATGGCGCGGCAGCCAGAGTGCCAGCGGAACTGCGAGGAAGCCTACACCGGCAGCGACGAGTATGGCCGACGTGTAGTTGCCGGAGTGGTCGAACAGCGCGCCGCCGATCCAGCCGCCCAGGGCCATGCCGGTACTGCCGCCGATCATCTGGAACGAAAAAATCGAACTCAGTGGCGCCTTGGAGCCGAACATATGCCGGTTGATGATCGGGAATCCGACCATCTCGCCGCCGTAGCAAATGCCGAAAAAGACCGCGAAGGCATAGAAGTGCCATACCTCGGTGGCAAAAAGCAGCAGCAGGATCGACAGGCTCTGGCCGAAGATCGCTCCGGAAAGAATGGTGCGCCCGCCGAAACGCTCGGTGAGCAGCGAAAAACTGAAGCGGCTGAAAATCGATACGCCGGCGATCGTGCTCAGCACGCCCGCCGCCTGCAGACCCGGTATTCCTTGGTGGGTTGCCATCGAAACACCGTGTGCAAGGATCACGGCATGCCCGGCACAGCCGAGATGATGACATCCCATCAGCAGCCATACTGGTCTGCGGGCGAGCACCGCGCGCAGGCTGACGGCCGCGCCGGACGACTGTTTATCCTTCGCCGCGTCATCGGCGCCATAGGCGGTCAGCCCCATCTCGACCGGACTCGTCCGTATGAACCAGGAAAAAAACAGAAGAACCACGCCGAAGGCGAGGCCAAACACCAGGAATGCCGACTCCCAGCCGCGGCTCTCGATCATCCAGCGGAACAACAGCGCAAAAACCACCGGGCCGAGTCCAAGTCCGGCCCAGTAGATGCCGAGCGCGAGCCCCATTTTCTTATTGAACCAGCGGGTGATGATGACCGGCAGCAACACCACAAAGGCCGCGTTGCCCAGGGCGCCAACGAACACGCCGTAAATCACATAGAGATGCCACAGCTCCTGAATCGTCCCGAGCAGCACCGTGCCCACGGAAATCATCAGCGATGCGCCAAGCATGAGCGAGCGTGCGCTGAAGCGGTCGCCGAGCCAGCCGAACACCAGCATCGCGGGCATGCTGCAAAGGAACGCGAGTGAATAGGCAAAGCCGATGTCGCCGCGTTTCCAGCTGAATTTTTCGACCAGCGGATCGACGAGCACAGCAAACGACGCTGAATCAGCGCGGCTGACGACACCTAACACACACGCCGCCGCGAGTATGATCCAGGCCTGATGTACCCCGTATTTCCGGAGGAAAGTCATGAGCGGATTGTTCTTTCCAAAAGGCGTCAGGCAGGTGCGAGACGCGTCAGATCAATAAGTAATTGATTTTATTGTGTATTTACTCTGACGCCAGTCCTGGCACAGGCCGCTTGCGCTCGAGGTGAAAGCGCACCAGTGCCGCCAGCCGGTACATCGCATGCACGAACTTGCCGTAGGGCATGGTGAGGAACAGCGCGAGCACGAAGCCCAGATGAATTGCGAGCCATGTTCCCATCGAAGCGCTTTCACGGAAGATCAGTAACCCTAAACCCGTCAGGCTGATCATGAACAGCAGCACCAGGAAACCCGCATCCATGCCAGCCTGTTCCGGCACTTTGAATTCGGGATCGCGCTGGTGCTTGATCCACAGCAACCCCACCGGTCCGATCAGCAAACCGATGCCGCCCACCGTCCCCAGCAATACCGGCACACTCCAGAACGGATACGGCGCGGGGATGTTCAGCACGTAGTGATAGATCGTTGCCACGCTGGTTGCCGCAAAGCACAGCATGAAACCGTAGAACGTGAAATGGTGGAAGATCTTGCGCGAAAATGACTTCTGCTCTGTCGGATAGGTGCAGCCTTCGCTTTCGCCGCCACCATCAAGGTATTTCAGCGTCAGCGCATCTACGGTCGCCTCACCCAGCGGTTTCGGCTTGAAGAAATCGGCGAGGTCCTCACCCATGTACGGCCAGAAGCGCAGGAAGCCCATCAACAGCGCAATCGCCACGAACACCGACACCGCACCGAATACGCCCGCCATCAGGTTGTGTGGCATCAGCGCGTAAAACGAACCCTGCGCATCGCTGTGCGCGGCAAAAAACTGATCCGGATTGGTCAACGCACCTGCGAGCAGAAACAGCAGCCCGATGCTGAAAGCCGTGATCAGGCTGACTGCCACACCGTTTTTCTCATACAGCGCGCCGAGAAAACCGGGCCACGCGTACTTGCGGTAGGTTTGGCCGCGCACCTTGGCCATCAGTTTCGGAAAATTGACCTGGAATTCATGCGGCGGCGCGAATTGGCAGGCGTACAGGCAGGAGCCGCAGTTGTGGCACAGGTTGCCGAGGTAATGGATGTCGTTCTCAGTGAATTCGAGGCGCCGTGCCAGCGCCGGGAACACAGCGCAATAACCTTCGCAATAGCGGCAGGCATTGCACACCCGCAGCACGCGCTGTGCGTCCTCGACCAGTTCGTCGAGGGTCATCGGTTTATCTTCAGCCGCGTACATAGTTTGCCGCCTCCTCGCCTGCGATGCGTCCGAACGTGGTGCCAATGGACATGCCGATGCCCGCCAGGTATCCCTTGCCCAATACATTGCCTGCCATGATTTCCCCTGCTGCAAATATGTTTTTGCAGGTTCTGTCATCCTGCAGGATCATCCGCGCCTTGTCGTCCACGGTGACCCCGAGATAAGTAAAGGTGATGCCGGGCCGCAGCGGATAACCGAAATACGGCGCGGTATCGAGCTTGAGCGCCCAGTGGGTCTTAGGCGGTGTCAGACCTTCGGTAACGCAGTCGTCCTGGATTGTGTGGTCGAAAGTGCCGGGCCGCACTGCGGCGTTGAACTCGGCAACGGTTTTTTCCAGCGCGTCGGGGCTGATTTCCAGCTTGGTTGCGAGCTCACGCAGCGAGTTGGCGCGGATGGGCGGATACACCGGCGGCATGAACTTGCCCATCGCTTTTGCATCGACGATCGAATATCCGATCTGGTCGGGCTGCCCCGCCACCAGCCGGCCCCAGATCGCATAACGCTTGGGCCAGAAATCCTCGCCCTCGTCGTAGAAGCGCTGTGCATGCTTGTTGACCACAATGCCCAGCGACACCGCATCGACGCGGGTGATGATGCCGCCGTCGTATTTCGGCGAACGCGCATCAATCGCCACGCAATGGCCCTGGGTGGCATCGCTGACGGTTTTCGCACCCTTGGCGATCAGCACTTTCAATATGTCGCCGCGGTTGTACGGTGTGCCGCGCACCAGGAAGTTCTTGGCTGCGGGGCCCCACGCTTCTTCCAGCCATTCAAGGTTCGCCTGAAAACCGCCACAGGCAATGACCACGGCCTTGGCGCGCACCCGGTGCTCGGCGCCCTGATAAGTGAACGTGGCCGACTTGAACGTATCGCCGTCGATTTCAAGATCGCTGACCTTGGCCTCGTAATGTATGTCGACGCCCAGCCGCTCGGCCGAATGGTAATAGGCATTGACCAGCGCCTTGCCGCCGCCGAGGAAAAACGCATTGGTGCGCGACAGGTGCAGCGTGCCGCCCAGCGGCGGCTGGAAGCGCACGCCATGTTTGTACATCCACGGCCGGCACGATGACGTGTGCTTGAGCGTCAGGCGCGCGAGGTGTTCATCGGTCAGCCCGCCGGTCACCTTCAACAGGTCCTGCCAGTATTCTTCTTCGGGATAGGCATCGGTGAGGATGTCCTGCGGCTCTTCATGCATGCAGCGCAGATTGCGGGTGTGGCGACTGTTGCCGCCGCGGAAAGGTTTCGGCGCACCTTCCAGCAGCAGCACGCTGCAGCCGGCTTCGCGTGCCATCAGTGCCGCGCACAGCGCTGCATTGCCGCCGCCGACCACCAGCAGGTCGTAAGTCTTGTTGGTATCCAGTATGGGTTGCACGTTTACACTCGGCTCTCAAATTTTGCGCGGATTATACGGGCCGGCACGCTGCACACCAACCTTTCAGATTCACATAGTGAACAATTCATCGACACTGAAACGCCGCGGGATCAAGCGCTGCTGCACCGCATAGTGGATGATCAGGTCCAGTGTAGGACGCAGCGCCTCAATCCCCGACTGTATGGAATCGAGCCCAGGCATGTCGGGTGGTGCTGCCACCGCGCTCTGCTGCAGCAACCGCACCAGCTCCGCCGCCAGCCAGGGTTGCTGTTGTGCTACGCGGCGATGCATCACCACCACATGATTCAGCGGCCGCACGCCGTAACGCTCGCGCCAGCGCTGCAGGGCTGCAACGGGTTCGGGTATCAGGTGTTTGAGGCGCACTCCGTCAACATCTTTGGCTGACACAATCCCGGCATCGAGTTCGCCGGCCAGCAACATGTCCAGCAACCTTTTACCCGGCGGCGCACGGGTCACATTGGGCGGTTCGATGCACTCCGGCACATGCGGGTCTTCAAAGGCCACCCAGTTCACACGATCAAGATCAACGCCATAGTCGTTGGCGAGGATGCCGCGCACCCAGGTCACCGTGGTCACGGTATGCGCGCGAATGCCGACGCGCAGTCCAGGCAGGTCGGCGGGTTTCAGCTCACCGCGTGTGGCGTTGTAAGCGACGCAAGGATGCGGCGGTATCGCCATCACTACCGTGGGCAGCAGCACCAGCGGCCTGCCATGCGCCAGCGCCTGCAGATAAGTCACGATGGCCAGTTCCGCGACGTCGAACTCCCCGCGCACCACGGCCTTGAACGAGTCCTGCGGTAGTTTGGCGTCAGCGTAATCAAAAGCCACGCGCGACGACTGCACGGTGCCTGATTTCAGCGCTGCGGTATTGGGGTAATCGCCGAGCAGCGTGTGCAGGCGCAGCAATTGTGTATCTGTTGCCATCGTTGCCATTCAGCCTCTGGGTTAGATCTTGCGACCGCCGGCGCCTGATGCAACGGGCTCTGGGCAGCCGCCACAGGGCACTCGTATAATCCGGGCAAGCCTGCCGCGGGAACAAGCAGGCCTGAACAATACCACCAGAGGAAACCATGATGAACTGGTCTTGCACTGTCTCTTGCCTCATCACCAATCCACTCCGGACAACGATTGCTGCAGCCAGCATCGCCTTGCTGACGCTGACTGGCAGCGCAATGGCGGATGACTATCCGACCCGCCCGGTACGCATCATCGTCGGCTTCCCGCCCGGCGGCGCCACGGATCTCGTCGCCCGCGTCATCGGTCCCAAGCTTGGCGAAATTCTGAAGCAGCAGGTCGTCATCGACAATCGTGCGGGTGCCAATGGCACGATCGGTGCCGACATCGCGACGAGCGCCACGCCCGACGGCTACAACCTGCACCTGGGCACGCTGGGCGCACTGGTCATCAGTCCGGCTATTACCAAGGTTCCGTACAACCCGCTCAAGGATTTCGCAACCATAACTCTGGCCGTGCAGTTGCAGAACATGTTCATTACGCATCCAAAGGTCGCGGCGAAATCCATACCCGAGCTGATTGCGCTGGCCAAAAAGAAACCGGGTGCGTTGAACTATGCCTCTTCGGGACTCGGCAGCCCCGGTCACCTCGCCGGCGAACTGTTCAAGGCCATGGCGAATATTGACATGGAGCACATACCGTACAAAGGCGGCGGACCGGCGCTGAGCGATCTGCTGGGCGGGCAGGTGCCGATTTTCGTAGCGGTTATTTCCACCGGTGTGCCACCGGTCAAGGCCGGCAGAGCCATCGCGCTGGCAGTCACCGGCGCCAAGCGTTCGTCCGCCCTGCCCGATGTGCCGACCGTCGCCGAAACGCCCGGCATGAAAGATTACGAAGCAAGCAACTGGTACGGCATGGTCGCTCCGGCAGCCACGCCCAAACCGGTGATCGAACGACTGCACAAAGAAATAACTGCTGTATTGAACTCGGCCGACGTGCGGGATACGCTGCTTGCGCGCGGAATTGAAGTCGCGCCGTCCACGCCTGAAGAATTCACCGCCTACATCAAGTCGGAAACGACCAAATGGGGCAAGGTCATCCGTGCTGCGGGCCTGAAAGCCAACTAACCGGGGCCCGACTTCAGACACACTGCGAACTGTTTACATAAGTAATTGATTTTAAACATTAATTTAAATGCACCTGACCGCAATGTGCATGCCGCGTAACCACTCTACGCGCGCGTCGTCCGCGCGTCGTCACTAGCGACGTTGCTCCGCGCCGCCAGTGCGCAACCACAACAGCAGCCCGACTATCATCGCCAGTATGGTCAGCGCAAAATAAACGCGCAGTCCAAATGCGGGTCCAATGAGACCAGCAGCGAATGGCGCAATGCCCATCGCAAAAAACTGGAAAGCCGTCGAATATGAAATCGCGCGCGCGTCCATGCCGGCCGGCGCATACATCCGGATCAACTGCACAATCGCCGTCGGCGTTGCGGCCGCGGTCAGCCCGAAAGCCACGCGCGCAATCACCAGCTGCAACGGGGTCTGGACGATCAGCAGCGGCAGATGGGTGACGATTGTTGCGACGATGGCAAACACCAGCACCCGCTGCGGCCCGATTCGATCGAGCGCCCGCCCCCAGAACGGCAGCGCAATCACGGTCGCGATCGCCAAGGCCATTGCCGCCGCACCCACCCAGAACACCTCCTGGCCGGGATCCGCACCCTGCGACTCCAGCAATTTCAGCACGAACACCGTGATGACAGTCACGCTGCCGTACGACATGATCATGAACAGAAATCCCAGCAGGTACAGCAAGCCCATGCGCGGCAGCACCAGCAGATCACGCAAACCGCCTATCCAGCGCGCGCGCCAGGGACCGGCTGCCAGTTGCTTCACCTCACCGACAAAACACGCCACCAGCGCGCCACCGCTCAGCATGAATCCGGCGCTGATCCAGAACACCCAATGCTGCTGATCGAGCATCGCGATCAGCACCGCACCCAGCGCCGGCCCCAGCGCGTGTCCGATCAGCCCACCGGTCTGCGCCAGCGCCACCACGCTGCCGATGCGATTGGGCGGTGTGTTACCCACCAGCAGTGCAATGCCGGCCGGTGTAAAACCGTTGAACACTGCGATCAGCATGAACAGCGCTGCAAACGACAGCGGTGTCGTGGCCAGCGGGATCACTACCATCGCAAGGCCCATGCCCAGCATCGCGCGCAGTATCATCATCTTGCGGCCGTAGTGATCGGCAATGCCGCCCCAGAGCGGGCTCACCGCAAAACTGATCAGGTAAAACACCATCAGCATGTAGCCGACCCAGGTTTCGAGGTTTTCCCGCACCCCGAGCCCGCGCACCATCAATGGCACGAATGGCCACGCCAGATTGAAGCCCAGTCCACAGATCAGGTTGGCGAGCGGCAGCACGCGCCGGTTGCTGCGCCAATAGGGATACCGCGTCGACTCGTCGTCGGGGATGTGGATGCTCATGAAGTCTGCAGGCAGTGGGTCACGAGACCCGATTCCCGCTTGCTAGCCCGTCAGTCGCGGAAAAACGTACTGAGTTCGTCGTACACCAGATCCGGCACCTGTTCCGCCGGATAATGGCCGCAGGGCAGCGGTTTGATGCGTTCTATGTTCTCCACATACTGCGGCCACGCCTTGAATGGATCGAAGAATTTGTTGGTGTGGCTTTTCTCGCCCCAGTAAATCGCCGTCGGGCACTGAATCTTGCGCCCCGCCTCGAAATCCGCAGTGTCCATGGCCATGTCCACGGTGACAGCAGCACGGTAATCCTCACACACGCCGTGGATGTTTTCCGGCGTGCAGACGCGCGCATATTCCTTCAGTGTTTCTTCTGAAAACCCGCCCTTGCCGATGCCCATCTTGGTGAGTTTCTTGAGGATGTAATAGTCCTCGCGGCCCTCGATCAGTTTCTCCGGCAGGTCGTAAGGCTGCGCCATGAAAAACCAGTGATAGGAATTCAAGGCCCACTCCCAGCTGCCCTGGGTCAGTACATGGTGGGTGGGCAGGATGTCGAAAGTTGCGAGTTTGCGCACCTTGTCCGAATGATCGAGCGCCATGCGAAACGCCGCGCGGCCGCCGCGGTCGTGGCCGGCAACGCAGAACTTCTTGAACCCGAGATGCTCCATCACTTCGACCTGATCCTGCGCCATGCGGCGGAATGAATAATTGCTGTGGTCTTCCCTGCCCCGCGGCTTGCCGCTGTCGCCGTAGCCGCGCAGGTCGGTCACGACCACCGTAAAATCTTTGGCCAGCCGTGGCGCCACCAGGTGCCAATGCACATGAGTCAGCGGATTGCCGTGAATCAGCAGTATCGGCGGACCGTTGCCGCCGTAACGCAGGTTGATTTTGACTTCGGGATCGCTGGTCTGGACCTGGATGTGCTTGAAGCCTTCGAACACGGCATGACTCCCTGAAAGATTTAATCGACCCGATGCTAACGCAACATGCAGTCATCGTACGCATCCGGCCCTGGATTTGAAGCAGTGGTGCCAGGCAGGTCGCCACATTGCGCGTGCTAACATCCGAACCATCCTGCCACTTGTAGCCAAAACATAAAAACCCGCCGAGTCGCAGCACTTAATTCATAAATTAATCAATATATTCAATTAC
>JBBKXO010000295.1:0-3581 GCA_037969525.1 Burkholderiales bacterium
ATCGCTGCGCCTGCAATCGCTGCGCAGGCTTATCCTGACCGTCCGATTCGCATGATCATCCCGTTTGCCGCAGGCGGTGCAACGGATACCCCGGCGCGGATCGTCAGCATCAAGCTGGCTGAGCGGCTGAAGCAGCAGATAGTCGTCGATAACCGGCCGGGCCAGGGCGGTGCGTTGGGCACCGCAGTGGCGGCAAGAGCGGAGCCGGATGGCTATACCGTGTTGATGACGGCCACGCCCTTCGTACTCAGTCCGCATATATACAAGAATCTTTCGTATGATCCGTTGAAAGATTTTGTGCCAGTTTCGCAATTCGGTTCGGCACCCAATGTGCTGGTTGTGCATCCCTCGCTGCCGGCAAAATCTGTCAAGGAATTGATCGCTCTGGCGAAAGCGCAGCCGGGAAAACTGGATTGGGCATCGTCGGGCACCGGTGGCTTCCAGCACTTGTCCGGGGAATTATTCATGGCGATGGCCAACGTCAAGATTCAGCATATTTCATACAAAGGCAGTGGCGCGGCAGCGGCCGACCTGCTCGGCGGGCAGATCAAGATCGGTTTCCCGGGGATTGCCATTGCTTTGCAGCACCATAAGTCGAAGCGCTTGCTGGCACTGGCGGTCACCACTGCGGACCGTTCGCAGCAAATGCCTGATGTGCCCAGCATTGCCGAGGCAGGTGTGCCCGGATACGCAGCAACATTCTGGATGGGCTTGACGGTGCCGAAAGGGACACCGAAGGCCATCATCGATAAACTGTACCGGGAATCTACCGCGTTGCTCACATCACCTGACATCGTGAAAGGATTCGAAGGTGCCGGCACCGAAGCCTCGCCATCCAATCCCGAGCAATTCGGGAAGTTCATCAATGCTGAATATCAGAAGTGGGGGAAAGTGATACGGGACGTCGGTATAAAATCTGGCGAATAATAGGAGTTGGCAACCTATAAAAAACGCCGCCCTTGGGCGGCTTTTTTATGTTGCTTTCATCATGCAGCAGTGCGTTGCGGCCACATCGCTGCGAGTCCGTCCGCATCGGTTGCGGACACGGTGGTACGTATCATGTGTCGCGGCTGATCCAGCGGCCACGGGCGACCGCGATGCATGGTCGCGCGGTTGTCCCACATGATGGCGTCGCCGGATTGCCGGTTGCGTGGCAAAGGCCTTCAGTTCATCGGGCGAGTGACAGCCTGCAGATTCTACGCCCGATGGGGTTGTAAATTCTGCCGGAGTCATGATGTGGAAAGGCAGAGGCGGGTGATGCCGTGCCAGAACCAGCAGGTCGCGGTCTTTGGTGATCAGGTAACCGGCCCCGGCATCCGCTGCAAGTTCAAGAAAGATCTGGTCGTCAGGGTCTGCGCAGCGCGGCAGCGAGGCCGTGCCTTGCGTTTCGACGCGCAGTGCCAGACCGCGACAGTGTTCCAGGCAGGTCGCCTGACGCGCCGCATCCAGGGTCCATTTCTGCAACGGGTAGCCGAGCACGCGTATCAACTCGGCCTCGCATGCGGCATCAATGACGATTTCAGCATGCCCTGAGACAACAGAAGCTCGCATGAACGCCAGACCGGGGTCATCGAATACCAGCCAATCGAGCCAGATGTTGGTATCGAGCACTAGCCGCATCGGGGTCAACCGTTTTTTGCGGCCGGAGTTTTCAGTGACTTCCAGGTCGATGTTGCATAAGCAATCATGTCGCCCTGTTCATCAACAAGTTCGGAACGCAGGAATGAGATGCTGCGGCCGTGGCGGATGAAACGCGCGGTGCAGGTCAGGCGTCCGGCTTTGGCGGCTTTGAGATATTGCACTTTCATTTCCAGGGTGGTGCCGGCGCCGCTGGTCCGGTGCAGCAGGTGACCCATGGAAATATCGAGCACGAATGCACTGATGCCGCCGTGCAGGCCGCCCTGGGGATTGAACATGAAATCTTTCAGGTCAAAGGTGATGCGGCATTCACCCTCGGCATAAGTCAGTTCCAGACCGAACAGCCGTGCCAGAAAAAATTTTCCGAATCCCTGCTCGTACGTGGCCAGGGCCTGCTCAAATGCCTGGCGTGCTGCGGTTTCGTCCATGATGTGTTCGGGAATTGAGAATTAAGGAAGGCATAATGCTAACACCGGGAAACGCAGCCGCGGCACTAGGTGACGGAAAGTAACCTTTGCTATATTGGCTGTCGTGATTTATCGAACACAAAACGCTGGTGGAGGAGATATGCCGATGTTGCCTGTTGGCGCGGGTAAAAGATGGTGCATCGGATTATTGTCGATGATGCTGATTAGCACAGCCTCTAGTGCGCAACCGACAACGTGGAAGCCTGACCGCGCTGTGGAAATCATAGTGGGCACTGCGCCGGGGGCGGCACCGGACAAAACCGCTCGCACCATACAGCGGTTGTGGCAGCTGCATGGGGTCTTTGACGGGCCGGTGAACGTCATCAACAAGCCGGGCGGGGGCAACCTGATCGCCTGGACTTATCTGAATCAGCACGCCGGCAATGGTCATTACCAGATGATAGGCAATCTGAACGTGCTGATCAGCAGAGCCATAGGCAGGAGTCCTTATGCGCATACAGATTACGCATGGATTGCGACCCTGTTCGATGAATACTTCGCGGTTTCAGTGCGTGCCGATTCACCGCTCACCAATGGCCGTGAGCTGGTTGCAAAACTGCTTAAGGACGCGGGTTCCGTAGTGATCGGCGTGTCGACATCAATTGGCGGCGCCAATCATTTATCGGCGGCGTTGGCACTGCAGCGGGCCGGCGTGGACCCGCGCCGCGTAAAATTCGTGGCCTTCAAAGGCAGCGCGGACTCGGTGACGGCACTGCTGGGCGGCCATATTGATGCTGTATCCACTGCAGTGTCAGCGGTGGTGCCGCATGTGCGCAGCGGACTGATGCGTACTATTTCAGTGTCGTCACCCCAGAGGCTCGGCGGTACGCTGGCCTCAGTGCCCACCTGGACCGAGCAGGGCATCAAGGGCACGATGACCAATTTCCGCGCAGTGATCGCACCCAGAGGTACGGGGGCTGATGCCGTCAAATTCTGGGAAGACCGTTACGCTGCATTAGCCGTGCAGGAGGAATGGAAAAAAGATCTCGAAGCCAATCTGTGGGTGTGGAATTTTCTGGGTTCCGCAAAAACGCTTGCGGCGGTTAACGAATACGTAACCGAGGTGGAGGAGCTGGTCGGCGCGCTGGGTTTGCGCAAAGCGCCTTGACCGGAGGATGATGCACCTGAGGCGGATAGCCGTTGCATAGTCCGCATGCATCTAATTGATTATAAATATTATTTTTTAATCTGGGGTTTTTCAGCATCAGGGCGAAGCTGCTGCTGGTTGTCCGCTGAACCGGTGCTCTAACTGCCTGGCAAACGCCTGACGATCGCTGCTGCTGAGGGCACGCGGGCCGCTGGTTTCCATGCCGCTGCTGCGCAGCGTGTCCATGAAATTGCGCATTTCGAGCAGCCCCTGCACATTGTCGCGCGTGTAGAGTTCACTGCGGGGATCCAGTGCGCGATTGGCCACCAGCGTCAGTTGCGGTGAGGCGCGCTCTGCGGCGCGATACAGGATGTCCTTGATAACGCCGG
>JBBKXO010000296.1:0-13121 GCA_037969525.1 Burkholderiales bacterium
GTCTTAGCCTGCACCGAAACTCCAGTGGCAATGGACTACGCCGCCACCCCTGTCAGTGCACATTGCATAGATGCCACTCGCGCGCTGGCGCGTGCCTGTGTGGCCTGGCATCAGCGCGCTGCTGCAGGATCGAGGTGTTAGCTTTTTTTATTTTTCCGTGGCCGTGCCGGCTTGCGGCTTGCGGCCCTTTTTTTCTTCACCGGTTCGTTGCTGACGATCGTGATCTGGCTACGCGGCCGGGTCAGCACTTCCGGCCGCAGTATCTCTTCAAGCTGTTGTTTTGTAAGTAATTTTTTCTTCATCGCCAGATCGATCACGCTGCTGCCGGTGTCATGAGCCTCCCGCGCCAGGGCGGTCGAGTTTTCATAACCGATGTACGGGCTCAATGCCGTCACCAGGCCTATGGAATTCCTGACATGCGCCAGCATCCACTCGCGATTGGCTGTGATGCCCTTGACGCAACGCTCGCATAGCGTGTCACAGCCCTGACGCAGGTGTTTCAGGCTCTTGAACAGGCTGTGCGCGATGATGGGTTCGAACGCATTCAACTGCAGCTGCCCCGCCTCGGCGGCAAACGAAACCGTGACGTCATTGCCGATCACTTCGAAGGCGATCTGATTCACCACTTCCGGTATCACCGGATTGACTTTCCCCGGCATGATTGACGAACCCGCCTGCATGGCCGGCAGGTTGATTTCGTTAAGGCCTGCGCGCGGTCCTGACGACAGCAGGCGCAGGTCATTACAGATCTTGGACAGCTTCACCGCCACCCGCTTCAGCACCCCCGACAGCTGGACGAACGAGCCGCAATCCTGGGTGGCCTCGACCAGATTGGTGGCCGTGCGCACCGGCACACCGCTGATCTCGCCCAGCCGTCGGCACGCAATTTCAGCGTAGTCCGGATGAGAATTGATGCCGGTGCCTATGGCCGTCGCACCGAGGTTGATTTCATGCACCAACTGGCACGCCTCGCGCAAGCGCTGTTCATCCTCCTCGAGCATGACTACGTAGGTCGAAAACTCCTGACCCAGTGTCATTGGCACCGCGTCCTGCAATTGTGTACGGCCCATTTTGAGCACATCGGCAAATTCGTTGGCCTTGCCCTCGAACGCGGCGCGCAACCGGGCCATGGCATCCACCAGGCGCCCGATGTTGAAATGAGCGGCAATTTTGATCGCTGTCGGATAGACGTCGTTGGTGCTCTGCCCCAGATTGACGTGCTCCAGCGGATGCAGGTACCGGTACTCGCCCTTCTTGTGCCCCAGCAATTCGAGGGCGCGATTGGCAATGACTTCATTCGCGTTCATGTTGGTGGACGTTCCGGCGCCACCCTGAATCACGTCAACCACAAACTGCGCGTGCAGTTTGCCGGCACGGATTTCTTCACAGGCCCCGACGATGGCCTGCATGCGCTTCTGGTCCAGCAGTCCCAGTTCATGGTTCGCCAGCGCGGCTGCCTGTTTCACGCAGGCCAGCGCCGTCACCAGCGCCTGATAAATGAAGATGGGTGTGCCGCTGATCGGAAAGTTTTCCAGCGCCCGCAGCGTGTGGATGCCGTAATAAGCATCCGCGGGGATACGGCGCTCGCCGACCAGGTCGTGCTCCAAACGCGTTTGTGCCGCCATGTGCACTCCTTTCCCTGTCATCGGGCATAATTACTGAATCGGTACATTACCATACACCACTCGCCATACCCGTATAACCCGTTGTTTTCATTTATTATTTTCATGCGCCATGCAAGGCGGAAACTGGACAAGACCGCATACTTCCATTAGATTAGATGCGCCAAGGGTTTACTCCTCGCTTGCCTAGCAATTTCCAAACAGCTTTTTTTCTGAACTAACCAATACTGGAGGGATGTCATGTTTCGATTTAGCAAAATACTTGCCGCAGTCGTCGTCGCAAGCCTGTTCGCGGCTCCGGCAATCGGCGCCGAACTCACCGGTACGCTGAAGAAAGTCAAGGACACCGGCGTCATCAAGATCGGCCATCGTGACGCATCCGTTCCCTTTTCCTACCTTGATGATCAACAAAAGCCGATCGGTTACGGCGTTGATATCTGCCTGAAGATTGTGGACAAGGTCAAAGCCGAACTGAAAATGCCGAACCTGAAAGTCGAGTTCGTGCCAGTGACGTCGCAGACGCGCATCCCCATTCTGACCGGCGGTAACATCGATCTCGAGTGCGGCTCGACGACCAACTCGCTGGAGCGCCAGAAACAGGTGGATTACGCACCGACTTATTTCGTCACCGGCACCAAGATCATTGTCAAGAAGTCGTCAGGCATCAAGGGTTATGACGACCTGAAGGGCAAGACCGTCGTCTACACGCAGGGCACGACCAACGAGCGCGCCATGAAGGCCTATAACGACGAGAAAAAACTCGGCATTAACTTCATTCCGTCGAAGGATCATGCCGAATCATTCCTCGCCGTGCAGACCGATCGTGCAGTGGCATTTCCGATGGACGACATCCTGCTCTACAGCCTGAAAGCCGGCGCCAAGAATCCGGACGAATTTATCGTCATCGGCGAATTCCTGTCGGATGACCCGTACGGCATCATGTTGCGCAAGGACGATCCCGCGTTCAAGAAGATCGTTGATGCTGCGGTTACCGGCATCTACAAGAGCGGCGAGATCAACGCCATATACAAGAAGTGGTTCGAGTCGACGATTCCGCCGAAGAACATCAATCTGGGTTTCCCGATGTCCGACGGGCTGAAAGCAGCCGTCAAGAACCCCAACAACACCGGCGTCGGCGCATGCGGCATGATGAAGTGCTGATATAACGCATCGCACCATAAAACCGGAGAGCGCAAACTCTCCGGTTTTTTTTGTGTCGAATTTCGCGTTACACTGATCCCATGGATTTCAGTTTCCTCTCCCAGCCCGCATTCTCCGGCGGCGGCACCTATCTCGATTGGGTCATCTCGGGCATCAAGTGGACGATGCTGGTGTCGATCTGTGCCTGGATCATCGCCTTCACCATCGGCTCGGTACTGGGTATCTTGCGCACCACCAAAGTGATCTGGCTGAACGGCCCCGCCACGGTCTACGTTGAACTGTTCCGCAATGTGCCGCTGCTGGTGCACTTGTTCATCTGGTACTTCGTAGTGCCTGAAATCGTACCCCGTTCGCTGGGCCTGTGGATGAAACAGGGCATGCCCATGCCGGAATTCTGGAGTGCTGTGCTGGCACTCGGCTTTTACACGGCATCCCGGGTTGCAGAACAAGTGCGCTCCGGCATCCAGTCGATCCCCGCCGGTCAGACCCAGGCTGCACTGGCCACCGGACTGACCATGCCCCAGGTTTACCGCCATGTGCTGCTGCCCATGGGCTACCGTATCGTGGTGCCGCCGCTGACTTCGGAATTCCTGACTATTTTCAAGAACTCCTCGGTGGCACTGACCATCGGCGTGCTCGAACTGACCGCGCAGGCACGTTCCATCTCCGAATACACCTTCCGCACCTTTGAGATCTTCACACTGACCACCATCATCTACGTGCTGATTACGCTGGCGGTGGTTGTACTGATGCAGTTTGTCGAGGCCCGCATCCGCGTGCCCGGCTACATCGGCACTGCGAAATAACTCATGTTTACCGGCTTCGATTACGACGTCATCCAGCGCGCCCTGCCTTATCTGTGGCAAGGCATGATGTTTACGCTGGGCCTGACCGCGCTGGCCATGATCGGCGGCATCATCCTCGGCACGCTGCTCGCGCTAATGCGGCTCTCCAGCTTCAAGGCCATCAGCGTGCCCGCCGGCGCCTACGTCAATCTGCTGCGTTCGACACCGCTGATCCTGGTGATTTTCTGGTTTTATTTCCTGGTGCCGATTGCCATCAAGCACATCTCGGGTGACGGCTACGCCCAGGGCATAGGACCGTTCCATTCGGCACTCATCGCATTCACGCTGTTCGAGGCGGCGTATTACTGCGAAATCATCCGCGCCGGCATCCAGAGCGTGCCCTCCGGACAGGTCAATGCCGCCTACGCGCTGGGCCTCAATTACTGGCAGGCGACGATACAGATCGTGCTGCCGCAGGCGTTCCGCAACATGGTGCCCATCCTGCTGACTCAGGGCATCATCCTGTTTCAGGACACCTCGCTGGTGTATGTCGTCGGATTGACCGACTTCATGGGCGCAGCGAGCAAGGTGGCGCAACGTGACGGCCGGCTGGTTGAAATGTACCTGTTTGCCGCTGTGGTCTATTTCATCCTGTGTTTTATCGCGTCGTATACCGTCAAACGGCTGCAGTTGCGCATCACTCCGCCGCGTTAGGAAGGTAATTTCATTATGGCCATGATCGAACTCAAGAACATCAGCAAGTGGTACGGCAGCTTTCAGGTGCTCAAAGACTGCACGACCCAGGTCGAAAAAGGCGAAGTCATCGTCGTCTGCGGGCCATCAGGCTCGGGCAAATCGACACTGATCAAATGCGTCAATGGACTGGAACCGATCCAGCAGGGTGAAGTATTCGTCAACGGCCAGTCGGTAGGCGCCAAGACTACCGACCTGCCGAAGTTGCGCTCAAAAATCGGCATGGTGTTTCAGAACTTCGAATTGTTCCCCCACATGAACGTCACCGCCAACCTGAATCTGGCACAGGTCAAGGTGCTGGGTCGCAGCCTTGAAGAAGCCACGGAAAAATCCCGCGCCCTGTTGCAGCGCGTGGGCCTGATTGACCATGCGCAGAAATTCCCCGGCCAGCTCTCCGGCGGCCAGCAGCAACGCGTCGCCATTGCCCGCGGCCTGGCCATGGATCCGATTGCGATGCTCTTCGACGAGCCGACCTCCGCGCTTGATCCGGAGATGATCAATGAAGTGCTCGACGTGATGGTCGAACTTGCCCAGGAAGGCATGACCATGATGGTCGTGACCCACGAAATGGGTTTCGCCCGCAAGGTCGCGCACCGCGTGATCTTCATGGACGAGGGCGAAATCGTCGATGACGCCACCAAGGACGAGTTCTTCTCCACGACGCGCTCCGAACGCGTCCAGCAGTTCCTGTCAAAAATCCTGCACCACTGACACCACGCAGCAACTTGGTCTGGCCCGCGCGTCCGCGCACGGGTAGAATGCGCGCTTTCGTCAAGGAAGCGCTCTACCATCAGCGCATGCAACCATGAGTGTCAGCAAGTCCAGCATCACCAGCACCAGCACCAGCAAATCCACCGTCAAATACGACTGCGCCAAATGTCCCGGCTACTGTTGCAGCTATCCGCTGATTGAAATCGGCAAACGCGACATCCAGCGGCTCGCCAAACACTTCGATATCACCTATCAGCAGGCCGAAGACCGTTACACCCGTTTCGACAAAACCGAGAAAGTGCGTTCACTGCGCCAGCAGGAAGACGAACACTTTGGCCGCATCTGCAAACTGTTCGACACCAAGAAACGGCAGTGCACGGTGTACGATGCGCGTCCCGGGGTCTGCCGCGACTACCCGGAAGCCAAACGCTGTGGCTATTACGATTTTCTCGCCTTCGAGCGTGAACAACAGGGTGATCCCGAGTTTATCGCTACCACATAAATATCCATTAAAACAATTACTTATATAGACATTGTCGCCTAGGCATTGCAGCGGCGGCAACAAAAAACCCCGCGCCGTGACGCGGGGTTTTTACTGGCGCGACAGGTTTCAGCAACCGGCCTTGCAATCACCGCCGCCGTCAAACTCCATCAATTTGCCGCTCAGGGGAATATGCACCGGCACCTTGACGCCTTTCATGAATGTCTCGGTCTTGGTTCCCGGCAACACCTTGCCACCCCTGGTCGCGACTTCATTCGCGTGCGATGCGATGACCGATGCCGGCTTGACCAGTTCGTTGATCACATAGACCGCTTCTTTGGGGCCCGTGGTGAACGTGTCGCCGATGTTCATCACAGCGAGCTTGGCCTTGTAATGCCCGCGGACGACCGTTTTCTGCTCGGCCGTGATGCCGGTATCGCCCGAGAGATAGACCACGAGGCCGTTGCTGAAGGTCAGCACATAGCCGGTTGCCTGCCCCACATAACCGGCAATACCCGCCTCCTTCATGTGCTTGCCCAGATCGCCGCCGATGTAGTCGGGATCGAGGCCATTGCTGTGTACCGCAGGCACCGTCGCGATGGTCACGCCACCAACTTTTTGACTGCCACCGAAGCGCGCGAGTATCGAATTCCGCGGATCGCCGCCGTTTGCCTTCAGCTTGTTGGCAAAGAAAGGCGGCATTTCACTGCCGGTCACGATTTTCGATTTCTTGGCCACTGCGATGTTTACCGTGTTGGAATTCGGCATCGCCGACACCGATGTATCAGGCTTGTCACAGCTGCCCGAATTGGGCGCCTTGTTGTGCGCGTTGCCCGCGTGGTCGCCATGCATGTGGCTGACCAGGATGATGTCGATCTTGCCCAGCCGCGGATCATCCGCTCCCGCGACCGTGCGACCGGCGTCGTAGAGTATGCGCGTGCCGTTCGGATCCTCAAAGATCAGCGCCCTGTCCTGCGGGCAAAACTCGCCCTCCTGTCCGCCCAGCGGCGTCACTTTCACATTTTCCGCATTGGCACCCAGCGCCACCATGCCCGCCAACAGTGCCAGAACCACCCCGATAGTCGATTTCATACATTCCTCCGTGATTAAAAGCTGCAGACTGATACGATTCAACCCAACACTACCCGATTCAACTTAATCTACACATTCAACACATTTCAAATCGATCTTATTCCATCCGGTTAAACCAGAATCAACTGCACGCGCGCGCCAGCAGCGCCCGCAAAAAACTTTCGCATTGTGCCACCTGCTGCAGCGTCACGAACTCGTCGGGCTTGTGCGCCTGGCGGATCGAACCCGGCCCGCACACCACCGTCGGCACGCCCGCCACCTGAAACTGCGACGCTTCGGTGCCAAATGACACCTTGGCAATGTCGCGGCTGCCGGAAAGCTCCTGGGCCAGACCGGCGATCTCGGTTTCTGCACCGGTATCCAACGCCGGGATTTCCGACATTTTCATGATCTTGAATCCACTGCGCGGATCGACGGCATGCATTTCCGGTTCAATCGCCTTGCGCACATGCGCTTCGAATTCGCGCAGCAGCGCATCGGGATCGTCGCCGGGCAGGTTGCGGAACTCGAAATCGAACACGCAGTCCTGCGGCACGATGTTCAGCGCCGTGCCGCCTTGGATCACTCCGGTTTGCATCGTCGTGTAGGCCACATCAAAACCGCGATCGTAAGGTCCGTGGTCGCGGTGCCGCCGCGCCATTTTCTTGAGGAAGGTAATCGCTTCCGCCGCCGCTTCCACGGCATTGACGCCGTACGGGGCATACGCCGAGTGCGAGGCCAGGCCGCGCACCGTGCAGCGATAACTCTGCTTGCCCTTGTGCGCGATCACCGGGCGCATTTCCGTAGGCTCACCGACGATGCATGAGCCCGGCCGTATCCCCGCCTGCGCCATGTCCGCCAGCAATTCGCGCACGCCCAGGCAACCGACCTCCTCATCATAGGAAAACGCCAGATGCACCGGTTTCTGCAACCCGCGCTGCACAAATTCCGGCACCACGGCCAGCGCGCAGGCGATGAAACTTTTCATGTCCGACGTACCGCGGCCGTAGAGACTGCCGTCGCGTTCAACCACCACAAACGGATCACTGGACCAATCCTGCCCATCGACCGGCACCACATCAGTATGGCCGGAGAGCGCCACGCCCGGCACACCGCCAGGCCCCAGCGTCGCAAACAGGTTGGCCTTGCGTTTGTCGTTATCGAAAGTCAGCCGCACATCAGCGGCCAGCGGCCGCAGCAGCTCACGCACATAATCGATCAATTCGAGGTTGGAATCCCGGCTGACCGTGGGAAACGCGACCAGATCGCGGATCAGCTTGAGGGTCTCGGCGCCGGGCGCGACATTCGGTTTCATCACTACGTCCGCCTTTAAAAGGCCAGCATAGGCAGGCGCGTCCGCACTGTCAACGCAGCGCATTCCGCGCTGTTTCGATGCGGTATGCTTCGCCATCGAAGGGACGATCAGCTCATGCAAAAAACACGATTATCGCTGTGCAGCAGAACGATATTGCTCTGTATTGCACCCATGTTTCTGTGCGCATACGCGGGTGCTGCCGAGCTGCGCATCGGCCTCTCGGGCGAAGTGACTTCGCTGGATCCGCATTATCTCGCCGCGCAGCCCAACCTGACCGTCGCCCGTCATGTCTTCGAATCGCTGACCGACGTTGATCCACAGACCCGGCTGATTCCGGGCCTCGCCGAGAGTTGGCGCGTGCTCGATGCCACAACCTGGGAATTCACATTGCGCCGCGACGTGAAATTCCATGACGGATCACTGCTGACCGCGGAAGACGTCGCGTTCTCCCTGCAGCGCCCGTTGTCGATCAAGGGCAGTCCAGGCGGCTTTGCATCCTATGTGCGTGCCATCGCCACCACCACGGTAGTCGACAAGCGCACGCTGCGCGTCAAGACCAAATATCCCTATGGCGCTTTGCCCGAAGAACTGAACTCCATCCTCATTGTGTCAAAAAAAGCGGCGCTGAAAGCCGGCCCGGAAGATTTTGATTCCGGCCGCGCCATGATCGGCACCGGGCCCTACAAATTTGTGCGCTACCAGCGCGGTGACCGGCTGCAGCTGGCGCGCCACGACGGGTGGTGGGGATCACGTCCGGCCTGGGACCAGGTCACGCTGCGCGTGGTGACCTCGGACCCATCGCGCACCGCGGCACTGCTCGCGGGCGACCTCGACGTGATCGAACATGTACCCTCGGCGGATATTAAAAATCTCAATAAAAACAATAAATTAAAAGTCATGCAGACGACCTCGTGGCGGACCATTTTGTTGCATCTCGATCAATACCGCGCGCAGCCCCCGGGCGTCACCGACCACAACGGCAAGGCTCTCGCCAAAAACCCGTTCATGGATCTGCGCGTGCGGCTGGCCATTTCCAAGGCCATCCATCGCAGCGCGATTGCTGATCGCGTGATGGAGGGCCTCGCCGTGCCCGCGGCCAACATCGTGTCGCCCGGTGTGTTCGGTTACAACGCAGAACTCAAAGCCGAACCCTACGATCCCGAAGGCGCAAAACGCCTGCTCGCCGAGGCCGGGTATCCCGGGGGGTTCAATGTCACGCTCGCCGGCCCCAACAACCGTTACATCAATGACGAGCAGGTATTGCAGACCGTGGCGCAACTGCTGACCCGCGTGGGCATCGTCACCCGCGTCGAGGCCGCACCGATGTCGGCGTACATCGGCCGCGCGCGCAAGGGCGATACCAGTTTTTCCCTGCTCGGCTGGGGCTCCTTCGCCGCCGATCTGGCACTGCGTTCGCTGGTCGCCACGCCCAATGCCGAAAAAGGCTACGGCACCTGGAACTGGGGGCACTACGCCAACCCGAAAGTCGATGCGCTGATGGAAAAGGCATTCGCCAGCGTTGATCGCACCAGACGTGAAGCACTGGCGCGCGAGGCCAATACCCTGGCCATGAACGACCTCGCCTTCATACCGCTGCACCACCAGATCGTCAGCTGGGCCATGCGCGCTGACCTGAACTACACGCCGCGCACCGACGAGTTCACCTTTGCCCACCATTTCGTACCGCGCTGAGACGCAGCCCCGATGCTGATGTTCGTGCTGCGCCGCCTCGGGCAAAGCGCAGTGGCACTGTTCGTAATGTCGCTGCTGGTGTTTGCCGGCGTCTATGCCATCGGCAATCCGGTGGACATTCTGATCAATCCCCAGGCCGACCAGGCTGAAATTGCGCAGACCATCGCCCGCCTGGGTCTGGACCAGCCGCTGTGGACCCAGTATTGGTTATTCCTGCAGGCGGCACTGGGCGGCGATCTGGGCAACTCCTATGCCTCCAGTGTACCCGCCATCACGCTGATCCTCGAGCGCATGCCGGCCACGCTGGAACTGGCATTGACGGCCACCCTGATCGCCATCGCGCTGGGCATCCCGCTCGGTCTGCTCGCCGGCCTCAAACCGCATTCGTGGGTCGGCCGCAGCATCATGGCGGGCTCCATCCTCGGCTTTTCCCTGCCCACGTTCTGGGTCGGGCTGATGCTGATCATGGTGTTTTCGGTGCAGCTGGGCTGGCTGCCGACCACGGGACGCGGGACTACCGTTGATCTGTTCGGCGTACCAGTGAGTTTCCTGACCTGGGACGGTCTGCGCCACCTGATCCTGCCGGCAACCAACCTTGCGCTGTTCCAGCTCTCGCTGCTGATCCGCCTCACCCGCGCCGGCACGCGTGAGGCGCTGCAGCAGGATTATGTGCGTTACGCCCGCGCCAAGGGCGTCACCGAAGCCAATGTGATGCGGGTGCATGTACTGCGCAACATCCTGATTCCCGTTGTCACCGTCGCCGGCCTCGAACTGGGTTCGCTGATCGCCTTCGCCGTGGTCACCGAAACCATATTCGCGTGGCCGGGCATGGGCAAGCTGCTGATCGATTCGATCAACGTGCTCGACCGTCCGGTGATCGTCGCCTACCTGCTGGTCATCGTATGCCTGTTCATCATCATCAACCTTTTGGTGGACCTGCTCTACACCGCACTTGATCCGCGGGTGCGGCTGAAAGGCGCGCGATGATGCAGGCAACAGACGCAGCGCTGTCACCGGCCCGGGAATTCACCAGCGGTTTTTCCCGCGACCGCATCGCACTCGCTGCATTTGCAGTGCTGTGCGTGCTGCTGCTGGCCGCAATTGCCGCGCCGCTGGTCACACCACAAAACCCATACGACCTCGCCCAACTCGACATCCTCGACAGCAAACTCCCACCGGGTGCGCACAGCGCCACGGGCTTTACCTACTGGCTGGGCACCGACGGACAGGGCCGCGACATGCTCTCCGCCATACTCTACGGTCTGCGCATCAGCCTCGGTGTCGGCGTTCTGTCGACCATCGCCGCTCTGGGTCTGGGCCTGGTTGTCGGTCTCGTTGCCGCGCGTGCCGGCGGCTGGCTTGATGCGCTGATCATGCGCATCGTCGATCTGCAGTTATCTTTTCCGTCTATCCTGGTCGCACTGATCCTGCTGGCGCTGACCGGCCAGGGTGTGGATAAAATCATCATCGCGCTGATCGTCGTGCAATGGGCCTATTACGCACGCACCGTGCGCGGCACAGCATTGGTCGAACTACGCCGCGAATATGTCGATGCCGCAATATGCGCAGGCTACAGCGGCACGCGCATCCTGTTTCGCCACGTACTGCCCAACGTGCTGCCGCCATTGATCGTCGTTGCCACGGTACAGGTTGCGCACGCCATCGCGCTTGAAGCCACGCTGTCCTTCCTTGGCCTCGGCATGCCGATCACCTCGCCATCGCTGGGTCTGCTGATCGCCAACGGCTACGTCCACCTGCTGTCGGGAAAATACTGGATCAGTTTTTTCCCCGGCATCGCACTGCTGGTGACCATCGTTGCCATCAATCTGGTCGGAGACCGGATGAGGGACGTACTGAATCCGCGATTGAAATAAGACCCGGCACTGCAGTCCGCTGCCGGGCGGGCCAGTGTCGTAGGCACACACGGTTTCACACAAAACTCACATTTAGCTCACAAAAATCTCATGCCAGGGCCATGAGAATGCGTAGCCATCAAAAGCACCACAACCCCGCTGCGCACAAACTGATACCCAGCCCCTCATTTGATTTACAAATCGACCGTTCCCGGCACTACGACCTCGGCCCGCCTCTCCGGCATCCGACACCGCAACCCACTCACCCTGGCGTTGCTGGCCAGCCTGTGGATTGCAGCGTTCTCCAACTGGCCGCTGTGGCGCACCCTGATCGCGCTGCCGGAAATGCATACCCTGCATGGCGTTGTGTTCACATGCATATTTTTCGGCTTAGTCGCCGCGCTGATATTCCTGTTGCTGGCGCCTTTTGCCTGGCGACGAAGCATCAAACCGGCCATTGCCCTGTTCCTGCTTGCCGCCGCCGCAGGTGCCTATTTCATGGGATCGTACGGCGTCGTCATCGACTCCACCATGATGTTGAATGTGCTGCATACGGATGTACGCGAGGTTCGCGATCTGCTCAGCACCGCCATGCTGGGCAACCTGCTGGTGCTGGCCGGATTACCACTGCTCTGGTTGTGGCGCACACCCGCCACCCAGCCATCGGCCTGGCGTCAGCTGGTCCGCAATGCGCTGGGCGTGGCTGGCGCACTGCTGGCAATAGTGGCGCTTGCCGTTGCTTCGTACGCGGATTTGTCCGCAACCATGCGCAATCATCACACCATGCGTTTCCTGATCAATCCGGTCAACTCGTTTTACGCGCTGGGCATGCTCACGTACCAGGCCAGCGCAAAACGCCAGGAACCGCTGCTGCCCATAGGCCTGGATGCCCGGATCGCAGACCGTCCTGCGGATGCAAAACCACCGCTGTTGCTGCTGGTCATCGGCGAAACCGCCCGTACGCAGAATTTCTCCCTGAATGGTTATGCACGGCCCACCAATCCCGAACTCGGAAAGCTGGGCGTGTCCAGTTTCCGCAATGTCAGCTCCTGCGGCACCAGCACCGCCGCATCACTACCGTGCATGTTGTCGCATCTGGGCCGCAAGGGATTCGAATCACGGTCCGCTGATTCGGAAAACCTCGTCGATCTGCTGTATCGCGCCGGTCTGGCCGTACTCTGGCTGGACAACCAGTCGGGCTGTAAAACACTGTGTGACCGCATTCCGAATGCGCGGACGAACGAGATCGCCCCAGGTGGCGAACCGCTGCCTGCGGCGCTGTGCAAAAACGGGGAATGCCTCGACGGTGCATTGCTGTACGGACTCGATGCACGCGTGGCTGCATTGCCAGCGGAACGCCGGGAAAAAGGGGTAGTACTCGTAATGCACCAGATGGGCAGCCACGGCCCCGCCTATGCCCTGCGCTCCCCGGCTGAACGCAAACCATTTCTGCCGGAATGCACCACCAATGTGCTGCAGCAGTGCGACAGCCGGCAACTGGTCAATGCCTATGACAACTCCATCGCCTACACCGACCACGTGCTGGCCGGAGGCATTGCATGGCTGAAACAGCAGGCCCGCACCTACGACCCGTCTCTGATTTATGTATCGGACCACGGCGAGTCCCTGGGCGAGAACAACCTCTACCTGCACGGCCTGCCCTACGCCTTTGCGCCG